>CAYOHU010000091.1:0-7010 GCA_964403845.1 uncultured Acetatifactor sp. | reverse complement strand
ATGCAAGCATGGCAGCTGCATATTCACAGATTTGCACAGCTCTGAATAGTTACATATTATTGTAACCATCCAACGCCATGCTTCGCCGAATCATTACATATTATGCAGTAATATGTTATTATACAGCAATATTTTATAAGGAGGAACTCCTATGCAAGAAAAAAAATTTGCAAAATCCTTCCGTTTTGCCAAGGTAGTTCAATTATGTATCCTACTATTACTCGATGCTCTGACCATTCTCATATTAGTGTGCAATCCCGAAATAGGCAGTCAGCTGTATTCGAATAAGATTATCTTTACCTTAAGTGCCATTATATGGGTTCTGATGATATTCAGTCTTTTGTGCATCCTGCATGATTTTTACAAGCTCAAATCCTTTGCGGAGGAGAGTCATGCATTGAATAAAGTAGCTTATCTGGATAATCTGACCGGAATTCCCAACAGATCCGGTTTGGATATGGCATTCAAGGTATATGATTCTCCTGAGTCTGTGAAGGAGGTCGGATGTTTCATGGGCAGCATCAGTAATCTGCGCACAATTAATGAAACAAAGGGACATTCCGCGGGCGACCGGATGATTTTGGATTTTTGCAGTATTTTTGAAGAGATTGGTGATAAGTTCGGCTTTGTGGGACGTAACGGCGGCAATGAATATGTTATGGTCATGAACGCCTGTACACACGAGAGTATGCAACGATTTATAGAGGAATTAACGGAGCATCTTGCAGAATACAATACGCAGCATAAAGAGGCACCGATTGATTTTCAATATGCCTACCTTTTAAATACCGATGTGAAGGCACAGGTCTTCAGTCAGTTGCTTACCGCTACATACAACAAGCTGCATTCCTAACCCCCTGGGTCGTGATACAAGGAAGCCCCGGAAATTATCCCATAGGGAGATACCAATGAAGGAACTGAACATTTCGTACATAGCCGGACTTGTACTCCGGGCAAAGGAAAGTGATTCCGACGCCTTTGCAGAGCTCTATGCCTTAACCTACAATAAGGTATATAATTATGCCAGGCATTATCTTCGTGATGATTATCTCGCACAGGATGCCATGCAGGAGGTCTTTATTCTGGCTTTGAAAAATCTACACAAACTGAATGACCCAACCCTCTTCATTGCATGGTTAAATCGCATTTCATTCAATGTGTGCTATGATATGAGTAATAAATTAAAGCTTGCTTCCTCTCAATTCAGTGACCCTGAGATGATGGAAATATTGCAGGATGAGCACACTGACTCCAATCCCGAGATCAATTATCAGCAAAAGGATGAGACCAGCCGTTTAAATCTTGCGCTGGATAGTCTGCCCTTTAATGAGAAACAAGTCCTGATCATGCGTTACTTTAATGAGATGAAATTAGAAGATATTGCCGCAGCGATGGATATCAGCCGCAGTAGTGTAAAACGCTACATTGCATCCGGTCAGGAAAAGCTTCGATGGATTTTGAAAGGATAAGGAGGCGAGCCACATGTCTTTTAAGAAAAGAAAAACATATCAGATGGACATCAAGCAGGCCGACTCTGCCCTGCAGAATATTTTTGCGGCATGTAATCAGTCTCCCAACACGATTCCTTTTGATAAACTTGTACTGCGCCGGAAAGCGAATACCAAAATCTACAACAGACTGTTAACCGCCTCTGCAATCATTCTGTTAATCACCTTTTTGTCGCCCTTTTACATCGTTCCTGTTTCCCGTGTAACGGAGAAGCTCTTCACTCCGAAACCGGTGGTATTAATAAATGACTATCTCGAAGAGGATATTCTGTATCTGCAGTTTACAGGGGATAACATTCTCTACGAGGAAGCTTATTTGGAGGCTCCTGATGGGCAGAAAATATATGCAATTATTTATGATGCCAAGAAACAGTTAATCGGTTTCCCCTACATTGAGGAAGCGGAATCCAATATCTATATTCCGATTAAAAACAATACGCCCCTGCACTTTCTGTTATCCCCGCGGTAAAGTGCAGTCGGTTCGAGCCACGGAGAACTATGAAGAAACGCAAATTCTATCACTTAACAACTTCATATTTACTGCTGACAGTTCTCTTTACAGGTTGCGGACAGCAGATACCCGACATATCCTCCCAGAGTTCTGCCTCCTCGCAGAATGAACAGACTGCGAAAAATAACTCTGCAGCACTGCCTTCCGATATCGGACGAAATGACAATATCACACTTACCGATGAGCCTGAAAGGATTCCCGGAGAGGCTTCTGTAAAGGAGGAGTTCTCTGAAAATCTGCGGGATAACACACCAATCTGTCTGATTCCCTCAGCTGACGGGATTGCTGAGACTCACAATGATGTGGCAAGCATAGATTATTCCAATGCCTCCTGCGGATATGTGATGGCAAACTATACCGGAAGCAGCCCCAAGGTGAAGCTTCGGATTACCGGACCTGACAGTGTTGTCTACACCTACGATTTACACGGAAGCGACTATGAAACCTTCCCGTTATCCTCCGGTGACGGCAGCTATGATGTAGCAATCTATGAGAACATTTCCGGCACCAGCTATTCTACCTGCCTGTTTAAGAAGATTGCTGTTACCATAGAAGACGAATTCATGCCTTTTCTTTATCCGAATCAATATGTTAATTTTACCATTGACAGCAAAACAGTCATGAAAGGGATGGATCTGGCATTCGCAGCAGAAAACGACTTAGAGGTTGTTACGAATGTCTACAACTACATGATTTCAGAAATCACCTACGACTATGACAAAGCCTCCGATCCCCCCACCGGTTATACCACCGACGTGGACGAAATTCTGGAATCCGGGACAGGAATCTGTCTGGATTATGCCGCGGTGATGGCATCCATGCTCCGCAGCCAACGGATTCCCACACGTTTGGAGGTCGGATACGCACAGGATGCATACCATGCCTGGATCAGTATCTATACAGAAGAAACCGGATGGCTGAACGGCATCATCGAATTTAACGGAAGCACTTGGACACTGGTGGATCCCACCTTCGGTGCCAACACTGACGATAAAACATTAAAGAAATTTATTGGTAACGGCAGCAATTATGTATTGCAGAAAATGTATTAGTACAGTGCCTTATCAACATATTAAAAGCATGTGAGGGAAATAGACTTATGAAAGAACAAAAAAAATTATCCAACGAGGAAATCGCATCCTTCTGTAATCAAACTGCATTGCTGTTTCAGGCCGGAATCACTCCCCTCGAAAGCATGAACATCCTATTAAGTGACATTAAATCCGAAAAAGGGAAAGAACTGATTCAATCCATCTTGGAAGTATGTAAGCAGGGCGAGCCCTTTCACAGTGCATTGAAGGCTACGGAAGTCTTCCCTGATTATGTGTTACATACCATCTCACTTGGAGAGGAATCCGGCAATCTGGATGTCTGTATGCTTTCTCTTGCCGCCTACTACGAAAAAGAAGAAAACATATCCGAAAGCATTAAAGGTGCCATCGCCTACCCGTTCCTTATGATTATCATGATGCTCATCGTCATTTTTGTATTGATCAGTAAGGTCATGCCCATTTTTAATCAGGTATTTGTGGAACTGGGAAGCGAAATGACCGGATTTGCTGCATCTCTGCTGCATTTGGGGGAGAATCTCAATCGTTACTCTCTGGTTTTGGTAGCTGTACTCTGTGTTCTCTTTTTGATTTATCTTTTCGCAACCAAAACCTTTTACGGAAAACAACTCCTCACTCGTTTTCTTAATATCTTTCCCTTAACCAGAGGCTTCTATGAAAGCGTTGCATGTCAGCGTTTTGCCGGTGGTATGGCACTTTGTTTAAGCAGCGGTATGGACACCTTTTCCAGTCTTGACATGGTATCCCAGCTTGTGGAAAGCAAAAAAATGCGTGAGAAAATAGTTTCCTGCAAGGAAGCCATCCATGCAGGCTCAAGCCTTGCAGAAGCATTGTCCGGCTCTGCCATCTTCAACCACTTATATTCCCAGATGGTTGCCGTTGGATTTAAGAGCGGTAATGTGGATGTAGTCCTATCCAAAATTGCTGACAGCTATGAGAAGACTTCTGCCAGGAAGATTCAGACCATTATCTCCTTTTTGGAGCCTACACTGGTCATTATTCTTTCTATCATTGTGGGTATGATTCTGCTCTCCGTTATCCTTCCGCTGATGGGCATTATGTCCAGCATCGGATAACTGACCTTCTCCGCGATTCAAAAGAAACTGAAACAACTATTGAAAGAGGTTCCTTCCATGAACAGATTTGAACAGACAAAAAAACCGTTTCGGTCGATTACATATCTCTATTCCATTGTAGGCTTTTTCGTGCTTTTTATTTTGTTTCTTATCGGCATTCACTCAGTAAATACCGCTTCCCTTGCCAAGCAGCAAGAAAGTCTGGAAACAGCACTGCACAGAAGTATTGCACAATGCTATGCCGTGGAAGGCATCTACCCACCTTCTTTGGAATATCTGGTCAGCCATTACGGTCTTACATACGACCCTGATGAATTTCTGGTGGATTATGAATACTACGGCGGTAATCTGCTCCCTGAGATCACAGTACTCCGCAGACATAACGAATCAAACTACAAAAAATAAGAAGAGGATGATTTCCTAATGAATATAATTTCAGAAAAACAGGATAAACATTTCATTGTAGATATTTTATTTGTACTTGCTCTCTTCGGAGTATTCACAGTATCCGCTTTAATGCTGGTGATGGTTGGTTCTGAGGTATATCGTCACACAGTGGAGGACATGGAAAGCAACTACGAAACACGAACCTCCGTTGCCTACGTCACTGAAAAAATCAGACAAAATGATACGAGCCTTGCAGAGGGTCGCTCCGATTCCTCCAAGCACATCAGCATTTCCACACTTTCCGGAGAGCAGACGCTTATGCTGACACAAAGCATTAACGGTGAAACCTACTGTACCTATCTCTATCTGCACGATGGATATTTGAAAGAATTACTTACGAAATCAGGAAGCTATCTGGGGGATGATATCCTTGCTGCCGGTCAGGAGATCATGGAATTGTCTGATTTCACCATGGAACAGGTATCGGAACATTTATTGTCCATCCGGCTGACCACACCCCGCGGTGAAGCTCACAATATTTTTGTCTCCATCCATTGCACTCCCGGACAATGATTGAGGAAAGGATTGATTTATATGAAACACTCCAGATCTGCTTTGGCACTAATGGAATTAATTCTTGTGATACTGTTTTTCTCATTGGCAAGTGTCGTATGCATCCGGCTCTTTGTCCATTCCCATCTGCTCAGCAGCCGGACCGTGAACGAGAATCATGCTGTTATCCACGCACAAAACCTTGCAGAATGCTTTCTTGCCACGGATGGCGATGTGACGCAAATAAATACCCTGTTTGAAAATCATGTGTCAGACGCACCGGAGAATACCGTAATACTACTGTTTGACAGAGACTGGAAGGAATGTAATGAGGATGCCTGTTATTTTGCCCGGCTTGTGACACATCCCGAGGCAGAGGGCTTGCTTTCGGCAGAGATTAGCATCAATGCATATCCTTCCGACTCCGAGGATTCCATATACACCTTGACTATACTACATCACATTCCCAAAAGGAGGGCTGACCTTGACTGACAATCATAACCCCAACAAAAAGAAGGTTTCACTGGGTCTGAATATTGGTTCCTCGTCCATTCTTCTGATATTTGTACTGCTATGTCTGATTTCCTTTGCCACGCTGTCCATTATCAGCGCCAAGGCCGACAGTAAATTAAGCCGCAAGGTTTTGGATCGGACAAGCGCATATTATAATGCATGCAACGAGGCAGAAAGGACTTTGGCTGATGTCGACGGCACACTTGCAGAGGTCTATGCAAACAGTACCGATTCCGAGGAATATTTCAACACGGTAGGGCATTATAAATCCTACATGTTCTCCATCTCTGATACACAGACGCTGCAGGTTACTATCGAGATCCTATATCCCGAAACAGCTGAGGATTTCTTTTACTCCGTTACAAGCTGGCAGGTTCTTACCACAGAAGAGCTCACAGAGTAACCTAAGCGTCAAATTATACCCTGCTAAATACCGTATAACCGATATTTTTCGGATATCGATAATAATCATAGAAAAAAGGCTCGGGAACATTTCTATTCCCAAGCCTTTTATTATTTTTCGTAAAATATACTCTGCAATTATTCCTCTGAAGCCTCTGCCGACACCATTTCCTCAGCAACAACAGCTTCTGCATCCATTGCTTCCTCCATGGCATCATCGTCTTCCAATTCAAAAGCATCTGCTTCCAAATCCATGTTCTCATCCAAAACTGCATCATCTTCCGCAATATCCTCGTCAAAGGAAATTTCATTCACTGCATCTGTACTGAGCTTCGTGGTACGATATCTCTTCATACCTGTACCGGCGGGAATCAGTTTACCAATGATTACATTCTCCTTCAGACCAATCAACGGGTCAACCTTACCCTTAATTGCTGCTTCTGTCAGAACCTTGGTGGTCTCCTGGAAGGATGCTGCCGACAGGAAGGAATTCGTAGCCAGAGCAGCCTTGGTAATACCAAGAATAATCTGTTTACCCTCTGCAGGCTCCTTGCCCTCTGCGGTAAGCTGTTCATTCATGTCCTCGAAATCAAGGACATCTACCAAAGTGCCGGGAAGGAATTCTGTATCTCCATTGTTTTCAATACGAACCTTCTTGAGCATCTGACGCACAAGTACTTCTATGTGCTTATCTGCGATATCTACACCCTGAAGACGGTATACACGCTGAACCTCACGAAGCATATAGTCCTGAACTGCACGAACACCCTTAATCTTAAGCAGATCATGGGGATTTACGCTACCCTCTGTCAGCTCATCACCGGCTTCAAGCACCTGACCATCCACAATCTTGATACGGGAACCGTAAGGGATCAAATATGCCTTGGACTCACCGGTTTCCTCATTCGTGATAACCACTTCACGTTTCTTCTTGGTATCGCGGATTTCTGCTTTACCGCCAAACTCAGCAATAATCGCAAGACCCTTCGGC
>CAYOHU010000090.1:0-7015 GCA_964403845.1 uncultured Acetatifactor sp. | reverse complement strand
GAAACTTTGCTACCGGGCATTTTTATACCCATTTTTCATAAAATTTAATGAATATGGAGGATGATACAATGGCAAAATCCCAAATGGAAACAGACCGGCTCCGCATCGGTGCGGCATACATCCGTGTAAGTACAGACGACCAGCTGGAGTATTCCCCGGAATCCCAGTTAGAGGAAATACAGGCATACTGCCTGCGGAACCACATATTGCTCTCCAATGAGCACATCTACATTGAGGAAGATGGAAAGTCCGGGAGGAAGTCACAGAACCGAGAAGCGTTCCAGCGCATGATTGCCACTGCCAAATCCACACCGAAACCCTTTGACGTGATTGTGCTGTGGAAATTCAGCCGTTTTGCCCGCAATCAGGACGAAAGCACCTTTTACAAGTCCATGCTCAGGAAGAAGCTCAATATCGATGTAGAATCCGTCAGTGAGCCATTGATAGAGGGTATGTACGGTCGACTTATTGAAATGATTATCGAGTGGCAGGATGAGTTCTATTCCGTCAACCTAAGTGCCGAGGTTACAAGGTCCATGCGTTCAAAAGCCAAAAAAGGATTGTATAACGGCAAGGTGCCTTTGGGTTATCACAAGGAGCCAAATGAGATTCCTGTCATCGTCGAGGAAGAGGCGCATATCATCCGCACCATATTTCAGATGTACACCACCGGCTATGACCGCAATTATATTGTCCGGCATCTGAATAACCAGGGATTCAAAACCCGCACCGGGAAGAAATTTGACAGCGATGGTGTCAAATATATCTTGGAGAATCCGTTCTACATTGGCAAAATACGGTGGAACCGCCGGGAAAACAGTGGTACAAATAAATTTAAAGATGAATCCGAGTGGATTATCTCGGACAGTTATCATGAGCCTATAATAGATGATGCCACATGGGATGCTGCTCAGGAACGCACTTCCATCCTCTTGCATTCCCGGGAAGAATATGCGCATCCGGTATCCCATACCAAGCACTGGCTATCCGGCATGGTCAAATGCCCCGTATGCGGCAAATCACTCTCATACAAGCACGGCTATCCGGTCAAGGGCTCCGGTTATATTGCCGGAGCAGGATTTCAGTGTCTCGGCTACCGTCAATGCCTTCACAATGAATCACAATATATTTCTGAACGTAAGTTAGTAAAAGCTGTTATGAGCTCTCTGCATATGGTTCTGGAGGAGCAAAAAGATGTTGCCTATGAGTTGGTACGTACCACCTACACCGATACGGAGCTTGAACGACAGATTTATGAGAATGAGCTTGCCGGACTCTCCAAAAAGGAAGAGCGCATCAAGCAGGCATACATTAACGGCATTGACACCATAGAGGAATATAAACGGAATCGTGAAATGATAGAGAAGCGCCGTGAAGAACTGGAAAGCATTCTGGCCAACCTTGAAACGGTCTCACTGAATCCGGCAGACTATAAAGAACAATTTTTATCCAGGGTCGGTTCTGTGTTGGATATTATCGAAAGTGATGCTCCTTATGAACTGAAAGGGGAAGCCCTGCGAAGCATCATAAAGAAGATTGTTTTGCACAAAGATACCGATACGCTGGAATTCCATTATTATATCGTTATATAGATATTTCGAAAATGTAATTACAAACCATGAAGGGTGTTTGAAGGCTGTTTGCCCTATTTACGGTCACGCTCCTCCGTGCCCGGCATCTAATACTACTAAAGCCATAAAAATACGCCTCCCACATATCATATATCATCGGAATTCATTCCTTTGTATATGGTATGTCAGAGACGTATTAGTGTGAAAAATAAATGCTTCATGAGTAAAATCTTCTTAAACAACAAACTGACTGTTATACAGGTTCGCATAGAATCCACCCTCTGCAAGCAGGCTCTCATGATTCCCCTGTTCAATAATATTTCCATCCTTCATTACCAGAATAATATCCGCCTCCTGAATGGTAGAGAGACGATGTGCAACAATGAAGCTGGTTCGTCCTTCCATCATTCTGGCAAATGCACTCTGAATCTTCTGCTCCGTGCGCGTATCAATGGAAGAGGTTGCCTCATCCAATATCAGCATAGGAGGCAGGCAAAGCATCACTCTGGCAATACACAGAAGCTGCTTTTGTCCCTGTGAAAGACTTCCTCCATCCTCGGTAATGACCGTATCATATCCATCCGGCAGACGTTTTATGAAGCTGTGAGCATGGGCAGCTTTTGCCGCTTCCATCACTTCTTCATCCGTAGCTTCCGGCTTACCCATTCGGATATTGTCACGGATAGTACCTGCTCTCAGCCAGGTTTCCTGCAGTACCATACCATAATTGGTTCTAAGACTTCCCCTCGTGATATCTCGGATATCCGTACCGTCCACCTTGATGCTGCCCTTATCTACATCATAAAACCTCATCAACAGATTAATCACTGTCGTCTTGCCGCAGCCGGTAGGACCCACAATAGCAACTCGCTGTCCCGGTTGTACCTGTAAATTAAAGTTTTGAATCAGCTTCTTCTCGGGTACATACTGAAAGTCCACATTGGTAAGCTTCACATTTCCCATAGCATTTTCCAGCACCTTAGCATCCTTAGCATCAGGGATCTGCGGTTCTTCATCAATCAAGGCAAAGATACGACCGGCACAAACTATAGCATTCTGAAGCTCCGTCACCACACCGGAAATTTCATTAAAGGGCTTGGTATACTGATTTGCATAGCTTAAAAAGCAGGACAAACGCCCCACGCTGATACCGCCTCGAATTGCAAGAAATGCACCAAAAATACCCACCCCCGCGTATACCAGACTGTTCACAAAACGAGTGCATGGATTTGTAAGGGATGAGAAAAAGGTCGCTTTTAAGGAACATTTCTGTAATCTGTCATTAATCGCTGCAAACTGTGCCTTCACTACTTCCTCTCGGGAGAATGTCTTTACAATTTTCTGATTTCCTACCATTTCTTCAATCAGAGAGGTCTGCTCTCCTCTGGTTTCAGACTGTTCCTTGAACATAGCATATGTCTTATTGGCAATAAAGCGAGCTACCAAAAAGGAAACCGGCGTAATACAAACCACGACAAGAGTGATGGGAACATTCGTCACAAGCATAAAGCCTAACGTACCCAGAATTGTCAGTACACCGGTAAACAACTGCGTAAATCCCATCAGAAGACCATCGGCAAAGGTATCCACATCCGAAATGACACGGCTCACAACATCACCATAAGCATGGGTATCCATATATTTCAAGGGCAATATTTCCAAATTGCGGAACGCATCCTCTCGAATATCTCTCACAACATGGTATGTGATATAATTATTGCAGGTATTCATGATCCATTGCGCAACGGCAGTGATCACCATGGTAACTGCTATTTTTTTCATAATGTCCAAAATGCCGGGCATATCCACAAAGCCCTTTTCTACGATCAAATCCACCGCATCCCCGGTCAGAATCGGAATATAGAGTGTGAGCATAACTGTCACCGTAGCCAAAACCAACGAAAATATTAAAACCAACCAATACTTACGGATATAATTCATAATTTTTCTCAATGTCTCTTTCTGGCTCATGCTTACCTACCTCCTTCCTTGGGATACTGGGAATAGTATATTTCCTGATATACTGTACAATTTGCAAGCAGCTCTTCATGGGTACCCACGCCTGCCATCTCACCGTCATCTAACACTATAATCTTGTCTGCATGTCGTATCGTGGAGGCTCTCTGGGACACAATAAAGGTAGTCGTCTTTTCCTCAAGTGTCCGAAGTGCTGCACGAAGCTTGGCATCTGTCGCGTAATCTAACGCGGAGGCACTGTCATCTAAGATTAAAATCTCCGGCTGACGTACCAAAGCTCTGGCTATCGTCAGACGTTGTCTCTGACCACCGGAAAGGTTCTTTCCGCCCTGCGTAATCTCAGCATCCAGCTTACCATCCTTGCCCTCAACCACTTCTCTCGCCTGGGCAAGATCGATAGCACGCCACATTTCTTCCTCTGTAGCATCCGCTTTTCCCCACTGCAGGTTACTGCGGACAGTCCCTTTGAACAATACTGCCTTCTGAGGTACCACGCCGATTCGATTTCTCAGATCCTCCTCCGTCATGTCTTGAATATTCTTCCCCTCCAACAGGATTGCGCCCTCCGTCACAGGATAAAATTTGGGGATCAAATTCACTAAGGACGATTTACCCGAGCCGGTTCCGCCGATAATGCCAATGGTATCCCCCTTATTTACCGTAAAATCAATATTCTGCAATGTTGCCGCCCCTGCACCGCTGTACGTCAGGGATACATGGTGAAAGGTAAGGTAAGGCATTTTTTCAGAATCTTCCGCTGCTGTTTTGCTTTCGACGCCACTGCCTTCTTCCGAATCATTTTTATTGTTCCTTTCCTCGTTCTCAGCTGCACTGCTATCCGCAGCTTCAATCTCAAACACAGATGCCACACGGTCTGCGCTTGCCAATGCTTTTGTAACCAATATAATCAAATTAGCAAGCTTCACAAGCTCCACCAAAATCTGCGACATATAGTTAATGATCGCTACCACTTCACCCTGAGTCAGATTCCCAATATTAACCTGTATCGCCCCTACATAAATCAAGGCAATAATCGCACCATTTACAATTACATAGGTCATCGGGTTCATGCAGGCACTGATTTTTCCTACATACATTTGCAGGGATGCCAGAGCTCTGTTGCTTTCATGGAAACGCTCTTCTTCTGTTGCTTCCTGATGAAATGCACGAATTACACGTACACCCGTCAGATTCTCCCTGGTGATTCCCAGCACCTTATCGAGCCCTGCCTGTACCTTTTTGTACAGCGGCATTGTCCATAGCATGATACCAAACACAACGACTGCTAATAAGGGAATGGTCACCACAAAAATAAGAGCACTCTTCACATCAATGGTAAATGCCATAATCATAGAGCCAAATACGATAATCGGTGAGCGTAAGAAAAGACGCAGCACCATATTCACACCGGACTGTACCTGGTTAATATCACTGGTCATCCTTGTAATCATGGTGGAGGTTCCCGCCTTGTCAATGTTGCTGAAGCTCAAATTCTGAATATGATCAAATAACGCCTGACGGGCTTTCGTCGCAAATCCAACCGCTGCTTTCGCTGCAAAAAACTGCGCTGTAATAGAGGTGGCTAAGCCCACGATACCAAGCAACAGTAAGCATAACCCCATTTTTCCGATATACCCCATATCCGAATCAGCAATTCCTCTGTCAATGATACTGGCCATAACAAGAGGAACAAACAATTCAAAAGCAGCCTCCAACAATTTAAAAAACGGAGCCAGGACACATTCCTTCTTATAATCCTTCAAATAAATCAACAATCGCTTCATTTAATACTTCTCCTTATTTTTTTGCAAATGCGGTTACCTTATTTGGCGTTTACAGACTGTAATTCGGTAACCATCCAATCTCTCGTGCTCTTCCCAGACGACACCCCGTACATTCAAAACATCTACCGACGTAGCTGCTACAATCCCTTCACCATTAAGCTTTCCATAGGCTTCCTTGCGAGTCCACAATTTGTAAAACAACTGTTCCTGCTCTTTTTTCGTTACACAGTGCCGCCATGTTTTCTGCTCCGACTCAGAGAAAAATTTTCTCACAATCCGCTCCTCAGCTTCCAACTTGATTCCCGACCTTTGAAACTGAATATCCGCACCCAGTTCCTGCCGTGAAAATGCGCAGAATACATATTCCCCCGAATGTGAAAGTGAGAAAAAAAGGGGAATCTCTTTAAAATAGGGCTTCCCTTTTTCGCCATACAAATATTCCGGTTCTATGGGAGCCTTCAGCCTTGCCAGAACCTGTGAAATGGTAAAGCTCTGTACGAATGCCTCCTGTGCTGCAATTCCTTCCTGCAACCCTAACTGCAATAACAGACCTGCTCCAATACTTTCGGCCCGTTTACGTTCCGACCTGATAGTTTCCAGCTTCCGCAATCGATCCCGATCCAGCTTCTTACAGGCCTCCTCGGTCAGTTCCCTCTTTTCCGATTCGTCCAACAGCTCTTTTATGGATAAAAGATACCTGATTTCGTTCATATGTATTTACATCCTATAAATAATATTGAAGCTGCCATGATGGACTCCACGACAGCTTATATCCCATGTTTGTAACTATTCAGCCCCTATTCGCAAAAACGTGCTTTCAGCACTTTACTTTTGCTCATGTGGTTACTTCGTCAAATGACCGATTGCGCTGTCGCAGCCACATGAAACTACCATTACCGTCATGAGGACTATTCCCCATTGCTACCACCTGACTACAAACGTATTATAACATAAATACTTGTTAAATCAATATTTTGAAAATATTCTTCCAATTGCTATTCTGTCAAGTGCTACTTTGTCAAGGGAATGTATCAAAAAGTGCATATGCACGCAATTAAGACTTTTACGTATGGTGTAGCTAATTAAAACACTTATAATTCTTTCAGAGTGCAACTCAAAAAGCCTCAGCGTAGTGGTGCTACGCTCAGGCCTTTGAATTTTTGCTATGGGAAAAGAGGCTGGTAGTTGAAGTTTGATTCCTACTCTGTTTCAGAGGCTTCCACAGGGATACATTTCAAGTACAATTCCTGTAATTGAATATCGTCTACCACATCAGGAGCATTGGTCATCAGGCAGGATGCATCCTTTACTTTCGGGAAAGCGATTACCTCACGGATATTGTCTGCTTTTACTAACAGCATTACAAAACGGTCAAGACCGATTGCCAGACCTGCATGAGGAGGTACACCATATTTAAAAGCACTGAGCAGGAAGCCAAATCTCTCCCATGCCTGCTCCTTGGTAAATCCAAGCGTTTCAAACATCTTCTCCTGTATATCATCCTGAAAAATACGCACACTGCCGCCACCAAGTTCAACGCCGTTTAATACGATATCATAAGCTTTTGCTCTCACCTTTCCGGGATCGGTATCAAGCAGTTCCAAATCCTCCTCCATAGGCATGGTAAAAGGATGATGCATCGCAACAAAACGATTGTCCTCATCACTCCACTCAAGCAGAGGA
>CAYOHU010000089.1:0-7105 GCA_964403845.1 uncultured Acetatifactor sp. | reverse complement strand
GCAGCAGAGAATACACCATTCCCACAACCACTGCCGGATAGGTATATAACAGTTTCAGGGGCTTATGGGTAATATGCAACCCCATCAATACCTTATCCAGCACACCATTACTGCGGAACATGATAATCCATCCGTACAAACGAATCAATGCGCTGGTCCAGAAGGGAATCATTATCAGCAGCAGCATCCTCTTCTTCCATATCGCATTCATCCTTGCCATAAAATATCCATAGGGATAGCCAATCAAAGCCACAAGTGCCGTGGACAAAAAAGCAAGCTTTAAGGACTCTGCGAAGGTCTTCCGATAAAGCGGCTCCAGTATTCTCTTATAATTGTCCAGCGTAAATGTAAAATCAACACCCCACACCTGAGCCCTTGTCAAAAAACTCAACAAAAACATATACAAAATCGGCAAAGCTACAAACAAAATGGTAAAAAGATACATAGGCGCAAGAAGAGCCCAATTCCCTTTCCCTTTCACTCCATGCCGTTGTTCTGTCTGTCTTACACTTCCCGTTTTTTTCATAACGCCTCTATTACTCTCAATCATATATCCGATTATCACGGTCACGCCGGTCTCCGTCAGTTTCCACGAACCTTTACTGCATTCTCCTGCTTCCAGCCTATGCGAAGTCTGCTGCCGACCTGAACATCCGCGTCAATCCCGTATCTCGCTGCGGTAATCGTCTGTCCGTCCTCCAGACGGAACAAAATACGCAGCTGACCACCCGAAAAGCTCTTCTCCAATACCACCGCCTCATGGATACAGGGCTCTTCTCCGTTTATCAACACATTCTCAGAACGGATGGCATAAATATCCTCACCATGGTGCAAAATATTTGCGTTACCTACAAAATCAGCCACGTAGCTTGTAAGAGGATGATAATATATCTCATTGGGCGTTCCTACCTGCTCCAGCACACCGCGATTCATCACCGCAATGCGGTCGGACATATTGATAGCCTCCTCCTGATCATGGGTGATATAAATAAAAGTAATCCCCAGCTGCTTCTGCAAACGCTTTAATTCAAGCTGCATCTGTCTGCGAAGCTTCAAGTCCAACGCCCCCAGGGGTTCATCCAGCAAAAGCACCTTAGGCTCGTTCACCACCGCACGGGCAATGGCAATTCGCTGACGCTGTCCGCCTGACAGCTGTTCCGGTTTTCGCTTCCCATATCCCTCCAGCTGTACCAGCTTCAGCATATCTGCAACCTTCCCGGCGATTTCAGATTTTGGTACTTTTCTGATCTTTAAGCCATACGCAATATTTTCCTCCACGGTCATGTGAGGAAACAGTGCATAATTCTGAAATACCGTGTTCACACTTCTCTTATTCGGCTCCAGTCCGGTGATATCCTGTCCTTCCAAAAACACGCTTCCGCTATCCGGACTTTCCAGTCCGGCAATAATACGGAGTGTGGTGGTCTTTCCACAGCCGGAGGCTCCCAACAGAGTTATAAATTCTGCCCTCCGGATCTGTAAATCAATTCCCTTCAACACTTCAGTACCCTCAAAGGATTTCTGTATCTGATTCAGTTGTAAAATAATATCATTCATCCCTCCGGGCCTCCATAACCTGTGTTTTTGATTGTATTACCTTCTCAGACCACATTATAGGCAATGTCAAATATCTTTGTCAATATTTTACAACGGATAGAGCAGTAATTTTTCGGAAGCATATTTTTCGATATCATGGCATATTTTATATAAACGAAATGTCCCTCAAAGGATTCAAGGAGAATACAGATGAGCGCAAAGACCAAAATTGTTGTACTTCATATGAAGGAATTGATTTATACAGGAATATTTGCCGCACTGGGCATTCTGCTAATCGTGCTGCTAATCATGATGTTTCTGCCAGACAACAGTTCTTCCGGCAACGACACCTCTCCCACCGATGCCGTCCAAGAGGACGCAAGCCCAACCTCCTCAGCCACTCTCTACATACCCGGGATCTACACTACAGAGCTGGTACTTGGCGGGCAGTCTGTTGACGTGGAAGTAATTGTAGACAATAACGCTATCACCACTGTACGTCTTGTAAACCTAAGCGAAGCGGTCACGACAATGTACCCTCTCCTACAGCCTACGCTGGACGCAATCTGTCAGCAGATATATGAGACACAATCTCTCGACCGGATTACATACACCGCAGACAGCAAATATACCTCTCTTGTTCTGTTGGAAGCAATTCAACGTTCACTGGATAAGGCTTCCGCCGCTCACGGGCTTATTGAAGAAGCTACGGTTGACTAAGGCAAAGGCTTCCGGTGCTCTCGCAGCGGAAGCTTTCATCCCTCAAGCTCCTCAAGCTGTTCAAGCCACAGTCTTGCGCTTGCATCGGAAGGCATGCGCAAATCTCCCCTGGGCGAGAGGGCAACGCTTCCCACCTTGGGACCATCCGGCAGACAGGAACGCTTGAACTGCTGTGAAAAGAATCTTCTGTAGAAAATCTTCAGCCATTTTAATATGGTTTCATTGTCATACAGACCGCTAAACGCAAGCCTTGCCACCCGGTATACCTTCTCCGGCGGGAAACCGCATCGCAGCATATAATATAGGAAAAAGTCATGTAATTCATACGGACCAACCAAATCCTCTGTCTTTTGCGCAATATTTCCCTCCACGGGAGGCAGAAGCTCCGGGCTTACCGGTGTATCTAAAACATCCAACAGAATTTCCTGCAATTCCCTGTCACCGCAGGAGTCCGCATAATATCTGACCAGATGACGTACCAGAGTCTTGGGAACTCCGGCATTGACACCATACATAGACATATGGTCGCCATTGTAGGTTGCCCATCCGAGTGCCAGCTCCGACATATCTCCGGTTCCGATCACAAGACCATCCTCACGGTTGGCAATATCCATCAGCACCTGAGTACGTTCCCTCGCCTGAGCGTTCTCATAGGTTACATCATGCTGAGCACTATCCTGCTTAATATCGCGGAAATGGACAGTCACGGCTTCCTTGATATCCACCTCCTCCAATGTCGTACCGAGGGTGTGCGCCAGCTTGCAGGCATTCTCATAGGTACGGTCTGTGGTTCCGAAGCAGGGCATGGTCACTGCGACAATTCCCCTGCGGTCCAGCGAAAGCATATCAAAGGTACGCACCGTCACAAGCAGCGCCAGAGTGGAATCCAAGCCGCCGGAAATACCCAGAACCGCCGTCTTTAATCCGGTATGCTCCAAACGTTTCTTCAAGCCCAAGGATTGAATGGACAAAATCTCTTCGCAGCGTCTGCTCTTTTGCTCCTCGTCACTTGGCACAAACGGCATATTGCCAAATATTCTGTCAAGCTTTGTCTCTGCTACCTGCAGGTCAAAGGGAACCACTACATAGGTAGACTGCGGTTTCCTTCCAAAGGTGCCCATTCTGCGGCGTTCCATCAGAATTTTCTGAACATCTAAATCCCCGTAGATGATTCCATCCTGAAAATGTCCGGATTTCGCCAGAATCGTTCCATTCTCTGCAATCATGTTATGTCCGCTGAACACAAGATCCTGAGTGGATTCTCCTTCACCTGCAGAGGCATAGATATATCCGCAATACAGACGGGAACTGGCGGATTTCACCAGTAGCTCTCTATATTCATCCTTCGTCACGGTTGCATTTGAGGCGGAGAGATTGGCAATCACAGTTGCCCCCATCAGTGCATGAGCGACGGACGGAGGATTCGCCACCCAGAGGTCCTCGCAGATTTCACATCCCAGCACCAGCCCCTTCAAGCCGGTGCACGCAAACAACAGATTGGTTCCAAAGGGAATTTCCTCCCCGTTCAAGCAGTAGCTCACTACCTCTGTATTACCCTCCGTAAAATGGCGGCTCTCATAAAATTCCGCATAAGAGGGAATGTTAGCCTTTGGTATCATCCCCAGAATCTTACCATTCTGCAGCACTGCTGCCACGTTATAAAGCCTGCCATCCCTTGCAACCGGAAGACCTACCAAAACCAGGGCATCCTGTCCAACGGTCGCCTCCGCAATCCGCAGAAGTGACTGCTCTGCCGCCTCCAGCAGAAGCTCCTGTGAAAACAAATCGGCACAGGTATAGCCGGTAATACATAACTCCGGAAACACAATGATCTTTGCTTCCTTTGCATATGCCTCCCGCAGTTTTTCACAGATAATTTGCTCATTATATTTGGGGTCTGCCACCTTGATCTTGGGAGTGACTGCCGCCACCTTTATAAATCCATGCTTCATAGAATTCCTCTTTATCGTCTCATTGAAACCAATCCATTGTGACGCTGTAACTTTTCAATTTCGTTATCTGATACCTTTTAAAAGGCTGATGAACCGGCACGTTTATACAATTCCTTCAATTCCTGCACACTGAATTGATAGTTCCTATTGCAGAAGTGACAGTTCACTTCGATTTCCTTGCCCTCATCAATCATGCTCTGCAGCTCCTGTTTTCCGATACTGATTAATGCCTTCTCCACTCTCTTTTTGTCGCAATTACAGGAGAACGCAGTGGAAACGGTGTCGGTAATCTCAAGCTCAAGACCTTCCAAAAGAATGTTCAGCATCTGCTCAGGAGTGTTTCCTGCATCCAGCATACCGGTGACAGAGGATACCTTCGCCAGATTCTGTTCCAGCCGGTCGATTACGGCATCCTCCGCAAAGGGCATCAGCTGAATGATAAAGCCTCCGGCCTGCTTCACGGTATTGTCACGCTCCATCAACACACCCAATCCCACTGAGGAAGGCACCTGCTCCGATGTTGCAAAATAATAGGTTAAATCCTCTGCAATCTCACTTGTCTGTAATGCAGTCTGCCCAACATAGGGTTCCTTTAATCCCATATCCTTTATCACACTTAAAAATCCCTGCCCTACAGCACCTGCCACATCAAGCTTACCCAGAGAATTGGCAGGCAGAATCACATCCGGCACATTCGCATAACCTTTTACGTTGGCCGCCGCATCTGCTGTCACTGTAATCCCGTTCACGGGACCGTCTCCCTTAATCTGCAGGGTCAGTAAATCCTTTTCCCCTTTTAACATGGTTCCCATCATGGCACCCGCCGTCAATAATCTGCCCAATGCAGCGGTTACCACAGGGCTGGTATTATGAGCCACTCTCGCCGTTTCCACCAAATTCCTTGTAGAACAGGCGAATGCCCTGATCTGAGCATTCGCCGCAGTGGCACGTACAATATAATCCGTCATAGATATCCTCTTTTCTCAATTCTTTTTGCATTTTTCCCGAGCCACGATGTACACACGCTCGCTTCTGTCTGTCACGGCATTCCTTGTATCTGCATCCAGAAGCTCAACAAGCTCCATTCCTGCCTGCTCTACGAGACGGCACATCTGCTCCACAGTGTATACCCTCTGATAATGAGTTTCCGTAACTCTGCGAAAAATATCGTCCTCTTCCTGCAGAAAAATTGTCAGGTTATACTCATTCAGCCCTTCCTCCGGATCGTAATAATTTTCCCAGATAAAGCTGCAATCCTCTCTGTTCTCAGCAATGGTGGTATCTCCGATGACTTCCCGATATTTATAATCGGTGTTAAAATCAAAGATAAAGATTCCCCCCGGATATAGATAATTGTTCACAAGAGAAAACACGCCAAGAAGCTCCTCCTCCTGCAAAATATAGTTTACGGAATCGCAGACGCTGATCACGGTTCCCACAGTACTGTACAATTCCAGCTCCCGCATATCCTGCAGCAGATACAAAATCTCCGAGCCGCTCTCCGCTCTTTTTTCCATGGCAATATTCAGCATGGCATCGGAAGAATCCACACCGATCATGTCATAACCCTTTTGATATAATAGTTCTGTCAGCGTACCGGTTCCGCAGCCCAAATCCAACACCAGATTCCGTTCAGAATCCAATACCTCCCTGGCATTTCTCTCCGGCTTCGACACTCCGTATTTTTCAATCAGTCCGGCCAGGAACTCACACCACTCTTCGTAAGGCGTGGCATCCATCAGTTCATCATATACATATGCAAAATCCTGATATGCTTCCATCTGTATCCCTCCGCTCTTACTTATTTCCTACAACAAATACTTTCTAACCTATTCACCGAGCTTCATTGCCACTACAAAGCCCACTGCCAA
Source organism: uncultured Acetatifactor sp. (assembly GCA_964403845.1). Taxonomy (GTDB): domain Bacteria; phylum Bacillota; class Clostridia; order Lachnospirales; family Lachnospiraceae; genus Acetatifactor. Next base: position 1,026 of record CAYOHU010000089.1, on the reverse strand, counting down.
CGCAAGGATACCCGTTACTACGCTAAGCACCGTGATGGCAGGATATGTGCTCATGGCAATAATGGCGATGGGGGATGCTACGATCAGACCGATAATCGCCCAATAGGCATAAAGAGGACATTTGGAAAAAATAATCTCGATCAACTTGGCAATTGCAAAGATACCAACAACTACCCCGATACCAAAGGGAATCAAAATTCCGCAGCCCTGTAACATACCCTCCACATCGAAAGCAACCAACGCCCGAATAAAATCATTGATAGTGTTTATAATCGGATTGTAGTAACCCATGAGCAGCAATACCATGGAGCCGCTGACTCCGGGAATTACCATTGTTGCAGAGGCAATGACCCCCACACCCAACAGCTTAAACACATTCAACAGGTTAAAGGACAAATCCGCTGCCCTGCCTTCACTGTCCCCCATCAAAGCCATGCCTGCTACGAGGACAAAAAAAGCAAGAAACGCTATGATATGACCAATTTCTACATGCTTTCCCTTCACATTCTTCCAAATAGCGGGAAGTCCTCCCAGTATCAGACCGACAAATAACAGACTGGTCTGAATCGGAAAATTTTCAAACAAATACTCAATACCAAAGGAGCTTCCGATAATGGCAACAGCCATACCGATCGCAATGGGGAAAAGGAATACGACACTCTTTTTGAATTCGCTGAACAAATGAGTAATGCAATGAATCAGCTTGTCGTAAATTCCCATCGACACCATCATGGTGCCGCCGCTGACACCGGGAATAATATTGGCAATTCCAATTACCATACCTTTTAAAATACTTTTAATCATGTTAAACTCTCCATTCTTTCTGAAACTCTCTGCTATGTAAGCAAATATGCGAATATATGTAACTATTCAGAGCCACGCAAATCTGTGAATATACGGCTGCCATGCTTGCATGAGCAGAAGTGTATTTACAGATTTATGTGGCGTGGTAACCACATGAGCAAAAGGTAAGTGCTGAAAGCACATTTTTGCGAATGGTGTTCTGAATAGTTACGAATATATGAT
>CAYOHU010000088.1:0-7126 GCA_964403845.1 uncultured Acetatifactor sp. | reverse complement strand
GTATCATTGCCGCTGTAGGCGGTAAAGCACGCCGCATCACCGTAATTATGCCTTTCCTTTATGAAAGCCGCCAGCACAAAAGAACCGCAAGAGAATCTCTTGACTGTGCATTAGCATTGCAGGAATTGGTATCCATGGGAGTTGACAACATCATCACCTTTGATGCTCATGACCCCAGAGTACAGAATGCAATTCCCCTCCACGGCTTTGAAACAGTACAGCCTGCATATCAGTTTATCAAGGGACTGCTCCGCAATGTAAAGGATCTGAATATTGATTCCGATCATATGATGGTCATCAGCCCCGATGAAGGCGGTATGGGACGTGCTATTTACATCGCTAACGTTCTTGGGCTTGATATGGGTATGTTCTACAAGAGACGCGATTACACAAGGGTTGTAAACGGACGCAATCCCATTGTTGCTCATGAATTCTTAGGAACCAGTGTAGAAGGCAAGGATATGATCATTATTGATGATATGATTTCCTCCGGTGAAAGCGTACTGGAGGTTGCTGCCGAATTAAAGAAGCGTAAGGCGAACAGAATTTTTGTATTCTCCACCTTTGGTTTGTTCACCAGCGGTTTGGACAAGTTTGACAAGGCATACGAGGACGGAATCATCAGCAAGGTTCTGACCACCAATGTGATCTATCAGACTCCGGAGCTTTTGGAGCGTGATTGGTATATCAGCTGTGATATGAGTAAATATATCGCATACATCATTGATACCTTGAACCATGATTCTTCCATCAGCGATTTGCTGAATCCCAGTGAACGTATTCAGCGCATAGTCACCAGATATAAGAATAATGAACTATAAAACTTAATGTAAAAGGGATGGCGCTCATTGGGTTCATGAGCGCCATCATTTGTATCGCAGCTCCTTTTTCCATCCCTCTCCCCTTCAGCCCCATTCCTTCTCCCTTGGGACTCTGGCTGTTTATTTGAGTGCAGTTGACATTTCTTATCCACTCGGTATAATGAAATCTTAGAAATAAGAATCGGTGAGTTCGAGACCTTCCTCACCCACCCACCCATGGTCCTTCCACAGGTGGGAAAAAAACAAAACTACAGGAGAATTTAAATGAATCAAAAAGTATTATCCATCGTACATGCAGCGCTCATTGCTGCTCTTTATGTTGTGCTCACATTGATTGCCAACACTCTGGGATTGGCTAATTTCGCCATTCAGGTGCGTTTCTCAGAAGCCCTGTGCATTCTCCCCATTTTCACACCCGCTGCGATTCCGGGATTATTTGTCGGCTGTATTCTCAGCAATTTGTTGACCGGCTGTCTTCCGCAGGATATCATTTTCGGCAGTCTGGCAACGTTACTTGGGGCGCTTGGCACCTATTCCCTGCGCCGGCTGCCTAAGTGGTTTGCCCCTGTCTGCCCCATTCTTGCCAACACCTGCATCGTTCCCTTTGTACTGGCATACGTTTACCATTTTGAGGGTTCTATTCCTTACTTCATGGTGACTGTGGGCATCGGTGAATTCCTCTCCTGTGGGGTATTGGGGATGCTGTTGGTAAAGGTACTGAAGAAATATCAAAAGTATCTCTTCTGTTAAGACAAATATGAAACAAGAGGGGGGATTACTCCCCCGGGATATATGTCACGAAATGGTTGCCGCTTTCCGCAAAACGCCGGGTGGAATCGTTCATTCCCTTTTTGCCAAGCCAACCTGAGGCAGGTTCCATTGTCACCACATTAAATTCGTTGAAGCCCGTCACCAGCAATGCTTCACCATCCTCCAGCATTGCCAGTACCGGAATGTCCTGATTCACATAGTACAGCACGGCATCAAGATTGCATCCGGTCAGATCCAGTATCCGGGCATTTTCCATCGTATCTCCCAGAATCTCCAAGGCATTGCGCCCCTGTGCCAGCTGATGCTCTGCATTCTCTGCATAGCCCTCGTAGCGCAGTATGGTGTCCAGACAGACCGCGAGACTGCTCTTTCCTTCCGCCGGCTCCGGCTGTTTAATCGCCATAATCTGGTTTCTGGTAACACGATTCCCTTTTTTCCACACACAGGCACCGTCGTCATTCACAACCACGCCCGCTGTGTCATAAGCCAGCAGAACCGCCTGCGCCGGTGAGCTGAATATCCCATTCACACCATATGCACCATATACATAATATCTGGTATTAGTGTACTTCTCTGTATCCAGCCAAAGCTCACGCCCTCCCTCAAACACAACCTCTTTGGGGGTCAGGATTTTAATTGTCTTGCTGTCAATTGTCTTTCGGGTCTGAATCTGCACATATCTCTCGTAGATATCAATCTCTGCAGTCACCACCTTATTTTTCCCCACATCCTCCACTGTATTGTCCATGATGTGGTCATCTGTTGTTGTTTCATAAGAACCATCTTCCTTCCTTTCCATACGGTTCATGGAAATCTGGTTCTCCGTCATTGTACAAGCCACGATATAGATATTGTCCTGACAATATTCCTTCAAAAGCTCCCCATTGGAATTGCAGATACAAACCTTATACATGGGGAAAAACACTCCGCCGGTATTTCGATTTCTTACGTCAGCCTTCTTCGCTACTCCGAATATGATATCCTCCCCCATAAATCCCAAGGGGCGTATGGCTTCATCCGCATTCACAGCTATGGTTTTCTCAAGCTCTCCGTTTAAATTCCTTACCTTCAGCTGCTCACAATTGTAGATATCATTTCCTTCCTGCCACACAATAATCCTGTGATTCTCCGACACCTGTAAGCTGTCATCCTGCGTGATATTAACCAGTTCCTGATAGGTTTTCTCCCGCAAATCAATTTCATACACTGTATCTTCTAAAAAGAAGTAAAGCTTCTGTTCTCTGTTCAGATAGAGTAACTGCTCCATCTCTGCTTTTAACACAGCATAGGATTTATTGTAAGGCACATACACCACTTCCTCAATGGTGTTCAAAGCACTGTCGTAATTGTAGAGCTGTATTCCCACTTCTCCCTCATGCCTGCCACGATTCATATAGCCGTAGACTGCAAACTGCACGTTGCCGCCTTCGTCCACATCCAGAATCTTAATGGCGTGTTGATCATTCATTGCACGGACATCATGATTCAAACTGTCATAGAAGCTAAAGATTACCGCCAGCTTGTTAGTGGTCACATTATAGCTGAAGAGCTGATTTTCCTCCTCAAATACCACAATATTGCCATCCTCGCTCTCTACCATGGAGACATTGGGGTCGGCAATCCCCAATATGATCTTATCGTTAGCGTACATATGCTCCACATCCGGAAGCTGCGTCATGGTTCTCTCATAATCAAGCAGATACATTCTCTCCGAGGTATATCTCACACGATAATATTCTTTTACACGATAATAGTAATTCGTCTTTCCCTCTGAAGCAGATACCACATAATCCAGAAGAAAGGACGCTGTCTGACCCGCAATCTCAGTCAGCTGCGCCACCGGCTTACGTATCTCCTTCACCGGCAGATCCGCCCATGTAATCTGTTTAAAGCTGGAATGAATATTCACTGTGTGGAGGGATTTATTGTTCTCCAGCTGAGAATTGGTCTCCAGGTATCTGGTCAGCTCACGGGCGGCTTCCCTGTCATAGAGCTTCTCATGGAAGTCCATCACAAAATCCATTTTCTCAGAAAGATGAAGCGTATCACTCCATATCACTCTGGTGTAATAACGTATCTGCATTGCACCCTCTAATTCCAGCACAATAGCAAGAGAATATTCGGTATCTCTTTCAATCAAATCCTTTAACGTAAGAGTTGCATAGATTTTATCCTCAACGATCCGACAATCCGTCACCGGCGTATCTTCGATCAGACGGATTCCATCCATACTTCTGACCTCAATGGAAATAGCGGTAATCTCCCTGCCGCAGGTCTCCACCACAAAGCTTGTATCACGGTTCTCCCCCAACACAGTAACGGTATCCCTCTGAAATGCCGTATCACTTGCTTTGCTGTATCCGAATAATCGGTTATAATCTTCGCCGTTCTCCTGCATGTTGATCACCGGGAAGCTTGCCTCTGACATCTCCATGGTCATATTATTGTGATCCTTATTCATGATCCTGCCGCCTACGAACAGCGTAAGCACAAATATCAGGACAAATACAGCTATTTTTAGTATTGTCTTCTTCATATAAGCTTCTCCAAAGTAGGTGTGATATGTAAGAATTCCATCACACCATCAATATCGTCCTTCCGGCTCACAGGACGCATACTGTTTTTCTTCACTGCACGAATCAAGAGATTTTTAGGCGTATGCTCCATATCGATAAATTCCAAAATCTGTGTGTCATAGCCGCATTTCTCCAGTAAATCTGCCCGTAAGGCATCCGTCACAAGAGCAGAAATCCTCTCCTTGATGAGACCGTATTTCAAAATCGGTTTTAAGGTATCACAGGAAATCTGTTGATTCACCTCATGCTGACAACAGGGAACTGCCATAATGACTCCTGCTCCCCATTTCACAGCTTTCTCAATGGCGTAGTCCGTAGCGGTATCACAGGCGTGAAGCGACACCACCATATCCACCGCATCCGCACCTTCGTAGGTACTGATATCGCCCCTCTCAAAGTGCAGACTGTCGTAATGCAGACGCTCTGCCAGCTGATTGCAATGAGTAATCACATCCGTTTTCAAATCAAGCCCTGTTACTTCTATAGCTCTATGCTGTAATTCGTGCAAATAATAATACATAGCAAAGGTAAGATAAGATTTGCCGCATCCGAAATCAATGATTCGTATCGTACGATTCTTCGGGAGCTCATCCAGTACATCCTCTATGAATTCCAGATATCTGTTAATCTGGCGGAATTTATCATATCTGGCTTTTGCAATCCTGCCATCCGGAGTCTGCACACCCAGTCCCACCAGGAAATCCACGGGCTTTCCCTCCTGCAAAATGTACTGCTTAGTACGATTATGAGAAAGTGCTTCCTCTCCTTCCTCTATCTGTAGCGTTCCCTGTTTGCGTTTATATTTCACAGTAATCCTGCCCTTTTTGCTGACAAGCACTACCGCTTCCATTCCTTTTGTCTTAAATTCTCCCTGTTTGAACAGGCTCTGCAGGTATTCCTCAATTCTGGCAGCCATTGCCTCCTCTTTGTAATTCTCATGGAACACCTGTGTCCCACGGTACAATGTCTCCTGAAACAAAAGCTCGCCTTTAATCAGTACCGGACGGATTTTGACCTTACTCCCCCGTTCTGCATCCCTGCTGTTGCTTAAGATTGCCTGTGTCAATTCCTTATTCAAAATCTGCTGTAAGAGTTTTCTTAATTCTTCCATTCCGAACCTTCCCTGCCGTTTACCTTCCTGTCATTCATAAGCAGACCTTATCGGCAGCTTATGAACAACAGACTATAACGATAGTTTAATCGTTTTCCCCTATTTGTACAACTAAAATATTAGGAAAGCTCTTCGCCCGCCATGCCGCCTTTTGTATATTTCATTACACAAAAGAACCGACACCAAATTCTCCATCCATACCCACTTTTCCGTATTTGCTTCCATATCCGACTGTATTTCCGCTTCTTCTTTTTTCACCATCTCTACAATTGTCCTTGCCAGATGGTCTATGGTATACCGATCCGGGTATTCATCATAAATCATACTGCCCTCGTAATCTATTTTGTCCAATATTTCAGCTACCTTTCTCTGGTAGCGCTTCACGTCACCGGGATACGTCTGCTGTAAATATTCCAGATCTTTCAGAATAGCATTCTCCTGCTCCGGTCTCAGATAACCGGGATATGTCATATAGAACGGCAATGGAACATTTCCGGGGAATCTCGCTGTATTTCCTGGTTTAAAATCCATACGCAGTGCCTCATAGTTACTTTTCTATAACATATGCGCACTGCGTATCTCCTGTTCCTCTATCTAATTTACTTTAATACCTGAATACGCGCCACTGCCCTCTGCAAAGCAGTCTCTGCACGGGCAATATCGGTTTCCGATGCCCTACTGTGAAGTCTCTCTTCTGCACGACGGCGCGCGGCCTCCGCACGTTCCCCGTCAATTTCCTCCGGCCATTCAATAATTTCAGCCAGAATCGTCACTCCCTCCGGCAGGATTTCTGCAAAACCGGCATGAAGCGCCGCTTCCTTCTCGCCTTCTTCCTCGTGAATACACAGGATTCCCGGCTTTACAATCACTGTCATAGGAATATGTCCGGGCAGAATTCCAATCTCTCCTTCGGTGGTATTGAATTCTACCATTTCCACATTGCCTTCATAGAAGACTCTGTCCGGTGTAATTATGCGCAGTCTGAAGTCTTTTACTTCTGCCATAACTGTACCATGCCTTTCTCAGAATTATTTCTGCACCTTGGCAACAACATCATCGATGCTGCCCGCATTTAAGAAGTAGCTCTCAGGAATCTCATCATGCTTGCCTTCCAGAATCTCACGAAATCCGCGGATGGTCTCACTGATGGGCACATATTTTCCCTCCAGACCGGTGAACTGTCCGGCTACAAAGAAGGGCTGGGACAGGAATCTCTGTACCTTACGCGCACGGGATACCACCAGCTTATCTTCCTCAGACAGCTCGTCCATACCAAGAATTGCAATGATATCCTGCAGCTCCTTATATCTCTGCAGAATCTCCTGCACTCCACGTGCTGTCTCATAATGCTCTTCTCCTACAATTCTGGGATCCAGAATACGGGAGGTGGACTCCAGAGGATCAACTGCCGGATAAATACCCAGTTCCACAATTGAACGGGACAATACCGTTGTCGCGTCCAAATGGGCAAAGGTGGTTGCAGGCGCAGGGTCTGTCAGGTCGTCCGCAGGCACGTAAACCGCCTGAACGGAGGTGATGGAACCATCCTTGGTGGATGTGATTCTCTCCTGAAGGGCACCCATTTCCGTCTGCAGGGTAGGCTGATAACCTACCGCAGAGGGCATACGGCCCAAAAGAGCAGAAACCTCACTACCTGCCTGTGTGAATCGGAAAATATTATCAATGAACAGCAGAACGTCCTTACCACCCTTGTCACGGAAGTATTCTGCCATGGTAAGTCCTGTCAGACCTACACGCATTCTCGCTCCGGGGGGCTCGTTCATCTGACCAAACACCATTGTGGTCTTATCAATAACTCCTGATTCCTTCATCTCATGATACAAATC
>CAYOHU010000087.1:0-7154 GCA_964403845.1 uncultured Acetatifactor sp. | reverse complement strand
ACACTGCCTGTTGCTTATGACACATGGGGCAATCCCATTCAGAGACAGGATAATATAGGAGAAGCGTAAGAATCCACAGAAATATCGTCTCTTCTTTTGTAATACGGTTCACCTTTACCTCTGATTTTTTCCCATTATAAGGATTTCTCAACCAGGATATCAGTGCGAAGATTGCCATGGGCATTGTCATGCCAAGATAAGTAAGCATCTCGCCATAATATGCAAAGCTATAGGAAATTATTCCGTAAAGCAGGCTAAACAATACCATTAACAGTTGACCAAAGGGATTCCCTTTTGCATTAAAAATGAGCGAGGTGACACCAATCAGGGATGCTGATAATGTCAGATAATTTCCTCTGTCGAAAAAACAGAAAGAAAGCACAATAAAGACTACAGAAAAAGACCACAATAGGATTTCAGTTTTTGAAAAATAATGAACAGACATTTTTTCCCTTTCAGTTGAGGATGTCATCAAAGCCTGCACCGGCAAGCTGCAGAATTTCCTGCTAAAAAAAACATCCGCATACACATCTTCTATGACCTGACGATGTGTAAACGAATGCGTTGCATTCTTCTACCCGGTGGCAGCTTTTTATTATGGTTCATTGTAGCATGACAGCTTGCCGAATGCAATGATTATTTTATGATTTGCAAAATCATAATTTGCAAAATCACGCAAAAATCACCTGACAAAATTGTGTCAAAATTATGTGTTGAAATTGTGTGTCGAAATAAGTGTCGAAATTAGTCGATAATCCTTGAAAGTTCAATTGTTTTGCGATATACTTAATACGTATGTTATCAAATTAAGCGAGTAATTGTTGACGGTCGTCGGTATGTTGCTACTTTCAGCTACACAACGATACGTCGCACTCTATGGTTTGAACAGACAGTTGCGAAATGTTCTAAATGTAAGAAAATTCTGCACAAATGATACTTTTCTAAAAGTCTAAAAGGCAATACAGAAATTTACATTATTCTACAGTTTCGCAAACGCCTATACGGTTTGATAAGTGAGGAGGAAAGAAAATGTTTTGTCCTAAATGTGGTGTAAAGCTGCCTGATGGCAGCAAATTTTGTAGTGCGTGTGGTGCACAACTTGCAAACGCAACTCAGGAAGTTAATGCAGGAGCATCAACCGGTACAGCAGCACCGGCCAGTGCAGGAGCATCAACCGGTACAACAGCATCAGCCGGTACAGCAACACCTGCAAATACTCCCAAGTCTGACCTGGCTCAGCCTAAGAAGAAAGACGGCAAGAAGCTTGTTGGACTGGTTGTTGCAGCCATTGTTGTGATTATAGTGATTTTTGGATTGAAGTCCATGTTTTCGGGCGCTAACGGAGATAATGCGTATGCGTATCTTTCAGATGGTAAATATGAGCTGATTACCAATTTGAACAAAAACCAGAAGATTGAAATTGCTTCAAGTAAGTCAGACAGTACGCTGGCTAACCTGTTGAGCTTCAGCCCGGACGGCAAGTACATCTATTATTATACTAAGTATGACAGCTATTCAGGAACAGGTTCCCTTTGTCGTGCTGAGTATGGAAAACTGAAAGAAGATGTCAACAAAAACGATAAGTACATTGAGATTATTGCCACGAATGTTTCACTGGGCTTTCGATTTTTGGCTGATGGTTCTGTGACCTATGAAAATAGTGATAATACCCTTTACTATTTTGATGGTAAGGAACCTGTTCAGATTGCAAAAAATGTAAGCTATTATTATACAGATGAATCCGGCAGAGTTGTATATGCAGCAGGAAATTATTCAGATGGATATTCCTTGTACGGCGTATCCGTTTCTGATATTGACAATAAGATTAAGCTGGTCTCCAATTTTGCATATGTTCAGAACGCATCTGATTTCGAGAACATCCTGTATACAAAGTATGAAGATGATGGCAGTATCACTCTGTATGTTGTTGGGTTCGATAAGGAAGCGACAAAATTGGCAGCAGGTGTCAGCAATTTGATGGAGGTTGATGGTAAGACATATTTTACTGCTGAGAATGGTACGACGCTGAGTCTTTATGATTATGTAGATGACAGTTACGCAGATTCTGATGCCGGAATCACTGAGCCTAATGCGAATGACTTTGAAATTCCCAGATATAGCTACGAAGCTGTAAGAGGCGAAGATTTGTCAGAAGGTGACTTTGATGAGCTTTATACTACTTGCACCAGAGATCTGTTTTGGTATGGCAATAACACATGGTGGAATTATTCAATGGAAGACTCCTTAGATATGAATTGGGGAGACAATACTGATGCCATTCATGCTGCCACCAGAAGCTTCATAGACAAATTTTCCGGTTTGGCTGATGAAGATGGCTATATTCGGGTTACCGAAGACGTAAAGAATGCATTGAAGGAAATCCAGAAGTACTCAGACAGTCCGGAGAAGGAATGGCAGTGGATGTGGCTCTGCTACAATAAGTATCAGTCCGGCACCACTACTGATTATGAAGCGTACAATGCTGCTTCTGACAGGTGGTACGAAGCAAGAAATCGTATTTCAGTTCGTGAAACTCTTCAAAGCAGGGAAAGTGATTATGCACTACGGACACTGTATTGCTATGATAAGGGTGGACTGACTACTATTAACGAAACAGTTCTGAATGCTAATTCCTATGCTGGAGCTATTATTTTTAATACCACCGATTTGGTCAGTGATACGGTCAGAATAGAGAATGTTTTCTCCACTTATGATGTGAGGAGATTATTCGATATTGACCTTGAAGCTGAGAATTATGTTGTTCTTGCAGATGGTACTTGCGGAAGGATGTCCACCGGTGCAGCTGAGACCTTTGCAGAAGCGTATAACAATAGTTATGCAACGCTCTACTTCACAAACAAGGAAGTGTACATGAGCGAAGGAAATGGTGCACTGTCTATGGCCAAAATCAGCGGCAGTGTAGTTGGTGATTTTTCTATCATTACAGATGATGCGGAGGTTCTGACTGTGGATGGTTCCACACTGTATTACGCAGCCGGCACATACCAGAACAATTCAGTTACATATTGTGAATTGTATTCCTGCAACAGCGGCACCAGCACCCGCATAGCAACAGATGTTATACTTGGCAATATTAATCAGTATAGTGATGGCGTGATTCTCGCATATACCGGTTATAGAAGCTACTATGGATATGAGCTGACTATGATCAATAGCAAGGGAGAAACTACTCTTATCAGTGATAATGTAACTCAGTATATTCGAGTAAATAAATCTCTCCTGTTGTATATTTCAGATGGTGACCTGTACTTCTACAACGGCAAGGAAAAGAAAATGGTGAGAGAAAATGTTGATTTCCTTTGGAGCCAGAATGCCATGGAAATTGATCACACGTTTGGATGGTACGATTACGGTTATAGCTATTAATTTGAATTGACTCCGTTGATTCGGAAATCGACGTGCCCGGCGCGGAAATAGATTCATGAATTATACGGAAAAATCGGAGAGTCCATAGATTTGTCAATGGGTGCGCACTGAAGTAGTTTGGTGCGCATTCATTTTTCTCTAAATGTAACTATTCAAGGTTATGCAAATTCATGAAATAAGACCATGTAAGCATACTTGCCAAGGACTGTTATCAAAATTCACATGGAAAAGTAACCACGTGAATAAAGAATGAATGCAGAAAGCACGATTTCGTGCAGGGGCTGAACAGTTACCTCTAAATTGTTGATAAATGGAGATTTTGTATGAAGAAAAAGATAAAAGGTTTTTTTAGTGTACTATTCTCAATGTTTTTTAGTCTGCTGCTTGCGATATCGATGATTTCGCTCATGCCTTTGATTTTTATTCATGCCTTGCATGAAAATGTGAAAATTCCCAATATCGGATCCATTCCCGGAGATGGACTTGCGCTGTTTTTGGACTCCTGGTATTTCTTTGCTCTTGTTGGCGCGTTAGTGCTGATTCCGGTATTATGTATCATTTTGCTCAATACACATCATATACGGAGAGCTTTCCTTGCAGTTGGTTGTTCTGCAATTATGTCAGCATTGGTCGTTTTTGCATCGGCTATTTTTAGAACTTGGATTTTCAAAGCTCTGTCCGGTGAATGGCAGGATGCGTTAGTCAATTCCACTGCCGTGTTTGGAGATCTCGGTATTATATGTGCAGTTGCTCTGATTTTGATTGGAGTAACCTGTGTGTCAATTTATTCTTGTATAGCAGTTGTGACGGGAGGCAAGCATGAAAAAAATAATTAAGAAAATCGCTACCTTTTTAATAGCTTTGCTACTTATAGTTGCTCTTTTTATGGTTATGTGGGTATTTTTTATCTTCCCAAGCTTTGTTGCTCCTAAGGACGAGGGTACTGAAGGCAGTCTCGGTTTTGTTGAGATAGCGGAGGAGTCGGAAAAGATAGATTTTGATGAAGCCAGCGGTATGTTGTACATGAACAATGAGGTTATCGTTTTTGTGAGGGAATCTGCGTCGGAGGAGGAGATTTCTGCTCTGCTTGCATCATTGGAGGCTGAGATTGATAAATCAATGGCGGATATCGGTGTTTATAGATTGCTGTTTCCCAAGGCAATGACCTATGAAGAGCTGGAAGCTTTGATTAAGAACATCAAATCCGAACCCTTGGTTGAAAATGCTTACCTGAATACAGTGTCTGAACTCGGCACGGATGACACGGAAACAGAGGACGATTTTGAGTACAAGGATGCCGTGTATCCTGATGATTCCTGGAACAGTGATGCGTGGAATGTCGATGTTCCGGGCGGTGAGAACTGGGGTGTTGAGGCTATTGATGCGCCGGGAGCATGGGGATATTTAGATCAGATGACTTCTGTTAAGATCGGGTTGATTGATTCTATGCCCGATCTTTCTCATGAAGATTTATCCTTTGCAAACAGTAGCTGTATATTTGTGGATGAGAACACAGGTATTTCGGAGATAAATAGCGCTGTTATGCCGGCACAAGTACACGGCACTCATGTTTCCGGAACGATGAATGCGGCATGGAATAACACGACCGGTGTGTCCGGGGTTATGGGCGGAAAAGGAGAGTTATATTATAGCGCGGTATATTATGGTTCGGACGGAAATTTTTCTTCAAGATATGGAACGGCGTACAGCTATCTGCTGGCATTGAAAAACCTGATTGAGCAGGATGTTCAGGTGATTAATATCAGCCAGAATACCAGTCGCTTAATAGGATTTGCGGCCAGCCACGGAAACCAAAACGCAATCAATTATCTGTCGCAACAAGCTGATTTGTCCGAAAAAGGTCTATCCAGAATTATCTCGGACAGGGAAGCGGAAGGAAAGCCTGATTTTGTGATTTGTGTTGCCGCAGGGAACAGCAACTCTACCTATTACTATAAAGACGACAAGGCTACCTACGGTTATAGAGAAAACATGACTACATGGGAATCAATAAAATATTTGTTCGGATGGCGTGGAGAACAGGGAGGTTCTCTTGCTCTCTATAATAACTTTCTCAATCTCATGGATGAGGAAGCTGTGAAGAGCAGGGTTATCGTGGTTGGTGCAGTTGGAATAGATTCCGAGGCATCCACTGAAAATAACACACAGTATACATATGCTTATTTTTCCAACGTTGGTTCCCGTGTAGATATTGTTGCACCCGGCGTTGATGTGTATAGCTGTACCACTGACGGTTATACCTCCTTGAGCGGAACATCTATGGCTGCACCTCACGTTTCCGGTGTTGCAGGATTGATTTTTGCGAGTAATCCTTCCCTGTCCGGATCGGAGGTGAAGGATATTTTGATCGCATCAAGCACAGGGCGTTATTACCATGGAAATGAATACAGCGGTTTACTTAATGCAAACAGCTCCGTAGTGAAGGCCCTGAAGACTGTGGATACTTCTGTTGATAAGGTGCTTAGAACAGAAAAAAATGATGGCTTGGATTTGTGCTTTGTGGTCGATACGACAGGCTCTATGGGTGATGATATTCAAAATGCCAAAGAAAATATGGCAAGCATTCTGGAACATCTTGCTAATAAGACCGAGAATTATAGAGTGGCGTTAATAGATTACCGGGACTATCCGGAAAGGTCAGGATACTCTGAGGATTATCCGTACAAGGTTCAGTTGAACTTTACGAACAATAATGATTCCATTACGGAATCAATCAATGGGCTGGATTTGGGAAATGGCGGTGATAGTGAAGAAACAGTTTACTCGGCGTTGATGTCCGCAGTTAGGCTTGACTGGAGAAGCAACGCCAAAAACGTAATCATTATTCTGGGTGATGCAGCACCCCTGGATCCGGAACCGATTACGGATTTTACGTATGATAGTGTCCTTCTGGCTCTTTTCAATGCCGGTATCAATCTTGATTATGAGCAATCTGATGAACGCGTAACAGATACGTTGGATAACAGTCTGATAACCGTGTTCTCCATAGGTACGGGTGCAAGTGATGCAGCAGCAGACTTCTTTGAAAAATTATCGACTTGCACAGGGGGCGGTTATGCAGGGGTAGATGATGCGTCTAAGGTGAGTGATGCCATTATCAATTCCATTGAACAGATTGAAGTTGCGAAAACCGTAACGGTTGATGCCGAGTTTGGGGATGCTATGGCAGAACAGAAAATTGACCTCTATTCGGAAGAGGGATATTTGTTTACCATAGAAACTGATGAAAACGGAAGGCTTGTGATAGATGCCATTGAGCCGGATGCTTATAAATGGACCAGTAACAGTTTGTACAGCGGAGGTTCCATTGATATTGATGCAGATAGTAACAATGCAACTGTACGCGTGACAAAGGATTATTGGTTTACTCCATTGCTTCAGCTGTGGCATCAGCATATTTTCTTGATTTGTATGGCAGCATTGGCATATATTGTTGTGTGCATTTCCATTCCTGTTCTATTGAAAAAAATTCGTGTGTGGCTTCAGAAAAAGAGAGCAAAGACTTCGCAAGAGACGGCAACTGCTCCGGAGGCAGCTGCAGAAAAAACTGCTCCGGCTGAGGAAAAGCCCCAAGAAGCAAGCTGTGAGCCCACCACAGAGGAAGCAGCTATGAAGGCGGTTGTGAACGAGGAAGCAGCTATGAAGGCGATTGCGAACGAGGAAGCCGCTATGAAGGCGGTTGTGAACGAGGAAGCCGCTATGAAGGCGGTTGTGAACGAGGAAGCAGCTTTGTCGTGTCCGGGTTG
>CAYOHU010000086.1:0-7159 GCA_964403845.1 uncultured Acetatifactor sp. | reverse complement strand
ACCTTCACGTTAAACCCTCCTTTCAAAAAAGACCGTTTTACATTATAGCATAGCACTTCCCTGTTTGCAAGGGATTTCCGAAGATATTTCTAAAATTATTAACATTTTTTCTATTTATTCCTTGCTACTCATACAAAACAAATTCTGTATTGGAAAATGTGGTCTGATAACCCTCTTCTTCTATGTAAGAACAGAGCAGATCCATTTTTTGATGCGCTGTTTCCTCGCGGAACAGCCCGTTTGCATCCCTGTCAATCACGTATTGCCCACACTTTGCAGAAAGAATGATGATAGGTCGCCCCTCCACCTTCTGCAAATCCTGTACCATGATCTTGTAATCATAAGAAGGCAAATCACTCCAGATATTAAGTGCCGGTGCAAGCTCTGCAAAATATGCAGCAGCCGGAATTTCTCCGTATAAAATACACTCTCTGTCACCAAGACGATTCTCCTGCAGATATCGGTACAATGCCTCAATCGCCTCTGCTTTCTCGGGATCTGTCCTCATTCCTTCAAGGGTCGGGACTTCTTCTATAACGGCTGAGAAATCTCTTCCGCCCTCGGCTTCCTCATATACAAAGCCGACACCGAATTGTACTCCCTGCACTACAAGAATCAGACCGCTTAACAGCAACGCACATTTGATCGGATAAAAACAAATATGCTTCTTTTCCCTGCAAAATCTCCAAACCTGCCAGAAAAATCCCGGAAGCACCAGAAACATATTATTGATATTTGCATGAATCGCATTATTACTTCCTAAGCAGGTAAGTAATATCACCAAAATAAGGATTATCCCTAACAATCTATCTTCTTTAGAGGTATTCTTATCCACCAGCTGATACACGGATAGACAAAGGGTTATTGTCAGTACTGTCACACAAGGATAGAATATGGCATCATACATTGCAAAATCTCTGACAAAAAAATGTATCCGGATCAACCATGCCATCAAAAAGAAAGATGCCAGTATCGAAATTACCTTTTTCACGGCGGACCATTTCTTGGGAAGCATTACGCAGGCAGCCATCACCACTGCATATACCACCGCATAGCGCTTCAGAAAGTAGGTATTCTTATAGTATGTCTTCAGCATACTGAGCACCATATAGCCCGGTGCGTAATCCTCTGCATGCTCCGTCATCCCAAACAGACGCAGAACTCCTTCTATATAATGATTCAGCCCGTACCGTGCTGCCATAACTCCCAGGAAAGCCACCAGCGCTCCTACATAGCCTAACACGCAGTATCCGGTCTCCTGCAATACCCTGCTAAATTTCTTTTTTGCAATGATACCATATGACCACACAATCAAAATCAGCGCCATCTGTGCCAAATTTGAAAACCGAACTGCCACATTGAGACCCAATACAATCCCTGCACCAATCAGATAACCATTTTGCTCCTTTAAGACTCCCTGATGCAAAAGTATCAGTGCTGCCAGTAAAAAAGCATAGGTTAAATAGGTGTAAAGGACAGCTGTGGGTAACCAACACAGGCTAATCGCAAGCATCTCTGCCGGAAATACAAGCCACGCCGGCATTTTCAGCTTGCGCACACAAAAAAGAAAAGCCGTGGCAGCCATAAGGCTCACCACAAGGCTTGTATAGATATTCATTCCAAGACAGGTATCGCCAAAGGGAAGACAGGTAAATAAACTGCCGATTTCATTGGCAAGCCATGTGGCAAAATACCACATGGAGTCCATATACTCCAATCCGTTGTATCGGAAGTTGGCATAGTTATATCCGGCATCCCACAAGTCGACCCCCATATGAATATGCCGCAACGGATATATCGTCAGCAGGACTAAAAAAAATAGTTCTATAGAAGGAAATTTTCTTTTTTTATATTCCATGTATTATACCGTTTCTCTTACACTTCTCTTC
Organism: uncultured Acetatifactor sp.; assembly: GCA_964403845.1. Taxonomy (GTDB): domain Bacteria; phylum Bacillota; class Clostridia; order Lachnospirales; family Lachnospiraceae; genus Acetatifactor. Next base: position 5,270 of record CAYOHU010000086.1, on the reverse strand, counting down.
TTTTCCCACAGGCTTCGTACGGAACAGACTGTCATACCGCAAAGCGCACAAATCGACACTCCCATAATCCGGAATGTGAACCAGCAATGAATCGCTGTATGATTCTGTGTCAAAACCAACCAGACAAAGGGAAGCAATGCAATCATTCCCAAACAGATGATGGATATTCCCCAGCTCATACTGCGGGCTTTTATCAGGCAAATTACAACTGAGAGAATAGCCGCAGCCGCAATCAATACAAAAAGCACACCGTAAGCTGCAGATTGATACTGCATCAGAACAGAATCCCATGTTCTGAAAATTCCGGAGGATGCTGATTGATAACCATCCAAAGGAGTAGTTCTATAAATCACCGACCATACAGCCTCCCTAAGAGTTCCTGTCCGATAGGTCAGCTCTGCTACAACCCATTTCATTCCCCACATGCCAATGTAGCCCACTACCCAGCTGCACCCCATCCAGAAAACCTGTTTCAGCCGCACAAGGCACGGAATTTCCTCCTTTGCCTTTTCAACTACATAGATGCACAGTGGAATACCTACAGTTACAATGGGATATGTGAGAAAATCCATATATGCGGTCAGAATGCCTATGATCAGGAAAAACTCTTCTCTCCAATTCTTTTCTTCCAGCTTATCATAAAAAAGTAATTCCACCAAAACTGCTGTCAGGGTAATATTCCAGGACACACACATGGCAAATGACAACCAGATGCGGGCCGGCTTCATAAATGCCAACGCACACAAAAGCACTCCGCTCACGTACTGCTTCCTCTTATAAAAAGAAATACCTACTACCACCGCCAGATAGAGTAGCTGAACCACAACCATAAAGGTTTCCAAATGTTCCCATGTCATGCACATCAGCAAGGGCTTTAGAAATATAAGGTAGCCATGCCAGTATTTGGAATACTCCCGCAAGAACATACCCTCCGTGCCCTTTCTCAACAGCGTTACAAGAGACTCCTCTGTAAACCATGTGGAATCTTCTCCCAAATCATAATGGTAAATATACATTGCATGAGCCAGCGGTGATTTCCCTTCCACCTTTTCCAGCGCGTTCTGTACCATCAGGTAATCCGTAAAATTCTCCTTCAGGTCAATAATTTCTTTTCTCTCAGGGTCTCCGTCTTCATCATATTTAATATCTATCATCTGATACAGAGAAGCCTCTACATTCTCTCTGGCTGATTTCACCGGAAGGCAAAATACCAGGCAGAGCAACAGAACTCCAATCAAAACACCGGATAACAATATGATGCTCGCGTTTTTTAATCTTCTTATCATTGATACACCCTTAAATCTTCTCTTTCCCTTCGGACTATTTATCCCTCCAGATAATACGTCCCTTTGACAAATCATAAGGTGACAACTCAAGTGTTACTTTATCCCCGGGAAGAATACGGATAAAGTTCTGACGGAGCTTACCACTAATGGTGGCCAGCACTCGATGCCCATTCTCCAGTTCCACACGAAACATGGTGTTAGGCAGCTTCTCCACAACAGTTCCTTCAATTTCAATTACATCACTTTTAGACATACATTTCCTCCATGCTTATATATAATTGTTTTCGGCGTTTGTTAACTCTCAAAGTGTATGAGTCTTCTTAATTGCATATTTTATCTGTTCGTTCGTCACCATTTCAGCTTTTTGCAGTTTTCTCTGCAGCTCCTCATCCACGGTATGCTCAATGATCTGTATATGTTTTCTGCGCTTTTTCTTAGGCTTTTGAACCGGTCTGTATTTACCGTCACACAAATAGACAAAATCGCCCTCTTTAGCAACAATCACGTAAACCTGTTCCTTGTCATGACCGGCCCTGGAAATTGCAAATTTACCTACCATATATTTCCTCTTTCTTAATAGAGCGTCAGTATCTCCGGCTCACCATCCGTGATCAGAATCGTATTCTCGTAATGAGCGGAAATGGATCCATCCTCGGTCACAACAGTCCAATCATCATCCAGCCATTCCACATCAGGTCTTCCCAAATTGATCATCGGCTCCACTGCAAGTGTCATGCCTGCCTGGAGCTTCACGCCGCGCCTTCTCTGGGCAAAATTAGGAATCTGCGGATCCTCGTGAAGGCTGGTTCCGATTCCGTGTCCCACCAGATCTCTCACAATACCATATCCATAGGGTTTAATGGAAGCATCAATTGCATTAGAGATATCATATAAATGATTACCGGCTGTTGCCATTTTAATACCGTCAAAAAAGCTCTGCTTCGTGCGTTCAATCAGAAGCTTTGCCTCTTCGCTAATCTGTCCCACAGCAAAGGTGCGTGCCATATCGGAATGATACCCCTTATAAATCAGGCCGGCGTCCAGACTAATGATATCTCCTTCCTGTAAAATGCACTTCTTATTAGGAATCCCATGTACTACCGCATCATTTACGGATGTACAGATTGATGCAGGATATCCGTTATAATGCAGGAAATTGGGTGTACATCCATGCTCACGGATTAATTTCTCACCAAGGATATTGATTTCCATTGTGGAGATTCCCGGGCGAATTGCCTCTTCCATCTTGTGAAATACATCTGCAAGCAGCTTGCAGGATTCTCTCATCAACTCGATCTCACGCTGTGACTTAATCGTTACTGCCATTTGTTTCTTCCTTTCTGTACGGTATAACCCGATATAAGGGTTTTCCGTCTCCGACACAGTATATGTATTGACTTTTGTTCCTTCCTGAACACTGCGTCGGTACTACAGATGATACTGATACTATCCGAGAATTTCTACAATCGAATGAAATACGTCGTTCATATCAACAGTACCGTCTACACTCTTCAAAACGCCCTTAGCTGTATAAAAATCAATCAAGGGCTGCGTCTGATCATGATATACCTTCAAACGATTCAATACGGTCTCCGGCTTATCATCATCACGAAGCACAAGCTTCTCGCCACAAGTATCACAAATGCCTTCAGCCTTGGGCGGAATATGTTCGATATGATAGGTTGCACCGCAAGCGAGACATGCTCGTCTTCCGGACATTCTTCTGACAATATTCTCATCCGGTACATCCACATTGATTGCATAATCAATTGCATCCCCCAGCTCAGTCAAAGCTTTATCTAACACCTCTGCCTGAGGAATGGTTCTTGGGAAACCATCCAATACGTATCCGTTTGCACAGTCCTCCTGTGCCACTCTATCAAGCAAAATCTTAACAGTCAGCTCATCCGGCACAAGCAAACCCTGATCCATGTATTTCTTTGCTTCCATTCCAAGCTCCGTACCATTCTTGATGTTGGCACGGAATATATCGCCTGTAGAAACGTGAGGAATACTATATTTTTCTGCAATCATTTTTGCCTGTGTACCTTTACCGGCACCGGGTGCACCTAACATAATAATTTTCATACTTAACCTCTTTCTGCGCCGCCTGCGCGTTCTTCCTTTGAAGACTAACATTTATATTTTAACGTCTTTAAAAACACTTTGCAATATCTAAAGCATAAAAAGCTGTCAGAATCACATAAAATAAGGCATCCGAATGATTTACACCACTCAGATGCCCTATCTTATATGCATCTCATATAAGAATCCTGCGAAGCTATTCTCTACAATCCTTAGCCTTCCAGAAATCCTTTATAGTTACGAACCATCATCTGAGACTCAACCTGTTTCATGGTTTCCAATACAACACTTACAATAATAATGAGACTGGTGCCGCCGAAGGATACGCTGGCGCCAAACACACCGTTAAAGAAGAAAGGAATCACTGAAACAATTGTCAGACCAACCGCACCAATAAAAATGATGTAATTCAATACTTTACTCAAATAATCACTGGTAGGTTTTCCGGGTCTGATACCGGGGATAAAGCCACCCTGCTTCTTCATATTGTCTGCAACCATCAAAGGATTAAAGGTGATGGATGTGTAGAAATATGCGAAAAAGACAATCAGTAAAATATATACTACCAAGCCGATGCTGTAAATCGGCTGACTGGGTTTACACCAATTATTGGAATTTAAACCGTTTAAAATCTCACGCCATACTCCGGTGCCCTCATATCCCACAAAGGAACAAATGATAATCGGGAACTGCATAATGGACTGTGCAAAAATGACAGGAATGACACCTGAGGTGTTAACCTTAAGCGGAATACTGGAGGTCTGTCCGCCTACCATTTTTCTTCCCTGCATTTTCTTTGCATACTGTACAGGAATCTTTCTCACACCGGCATTCAGAATAATTACCAAAACTACCATGGCAATAATAATCGCAACGATAATCACCGCTGCCAGCACTGCCGTAGCAGGAGCTGTTCCGGGTTTGAAAACGAACTGATTAAACAGATTGCTGATATCCTCCGGTAATCTGGATACAATGTTGATAACCAACACGATAGAAATACCGTTTCCGATACCTTTCTCTGTGATTCGCTCACCAATCCACATTAAGAATGCACTACCTGCGGTAAGAGTAGCCACTGCAGTGATCACACTCAGCGCATCATACACTTCCAAGTATCCCTGATAGCCAAAGCCTACTGCCATAGCCGTTGCCTGAACCAATGCCAGGACAACAGTCACATATCTCGTGATAGAAGCAATTTTCTTTCTTCCATCCTCGCCATCACGCTGCATTTCCTCAAGCTTCGGAATTGCAATCGTCAACAGCTGCATGATAATGGAAGAAGTAATGTAGGGGTTAATACCCAGAGCTAAAACAGCCATGCTGGCAAAGGAACCACCGGTAATAGCATCAAAGAAAGTAAACGCACCACCCGTCTGACTTTCAAACCACTGTTTGATAAATTCTCCGTTCACACCTGGCACAGGCAGCTGTGACCCAATACGGATCACAACTAACATAGCCAATGTAAATAAGATTTTCTGTCTTATCTCTTTAATTTTGAATGCGTTCTTTAAGGTTGTAAGCATTAGATCACCTCTGCTGTTCCACCAAGTGCCTCGATTTTTTCTTTTGCTGATGCACTGAAAGCATCTACTTTAACGTCGAGTTTTTTGGTAAGTTCTCCGTTTCCGAGTACCTTCACACCATCTCTGGGGTTATTGATAACACCTGCTTCAACTAATGCATTAACATCAACAACTGCACCATTGTCGAATACTTCAAGAGCACTGATGTTGATTGCGACGATATCCTTAGAGTTTCTGTTTGTGAAGCCTCTCTTAGGAATACGTCTGTATAAAGGCATCTGACCACCTTCGAATCCGGGTCTGGGTGCTCCGGAACGAGCCTTCTGACCTTTATGTCCTTTACCTGCGGTCTTGCCATTTCCTGAAC
>CAYOHU010000085.1:6378-7164 GCA_964403845.1 uncultured Acetatifactor sp. | reverse complement strand
ATTTTCCCTTATTCGGTGAAAACCTTGCGCGGTGATACACTCTTGATTGCCTTCACCAGCTCCTCAGAGGGATTCAGCAACAGCTTTACTCCGCCCTCACAGTACATTGCATAGCGCAGATCCGGCTTCCGTTCCTCGCCCACGCTGTAATCCCTTACCTTGACCTGACGGTTTCTGTATCCGTCCAGATGGTACGATTTCACAGGCGCCAGAATCTCCATACTGTCGATGCTGTAGGTGGCCACTCTCTTTCTCTTCGTCTTTGCCATAACCTTGTCCACCACCAGCTCTCTGTCAAGATATAAATACTCATATTCCAGATCTGTATAAAGATTCAGGAAATAAGCACCTGTACCACAAGCAACCGCCAATATAAGAGCATATACATTAAATCGGATCGTTGCCAGACCGAAAATTACGGTCAGTACAAATAAAATTACCTTAAGCATTATCGCTGCCGTCGGTTGTTTTGCCTTTACCAGGCATTCTACATACGTATCACTCATTTTTTCATCCTATCCCTTTATGTTTTTGTATCCGCCTGAAACCGGGCTTAAAATCCAGCGGATTTCCTTACTGTTTGTTTCTTTCGAAATGGCACTGTGTTACGCCGGTTCGCGTTGATATTTATAATGATATAACATCCTGATATATCTTGCAAACATTTTATCTTTTTTTTAGATTCTGATTAGAATGGCTTCATTGACAATCCACCGGGAAACACTTATGATGATAATAACTTTTTCGCAATACAAACGGAGAAAGGTGGATACGTCATGCCGGTAA
>CAYOHU010000085.1:0-6368 GCA_964403845.1 uncultured Acetatifactor sp. | reverse complement strand
AGCGGAAGCTTTCAGGATAAAATGAAGTATTTTTGGTGTTATTACAAGATTCACACCATCGTAACACTTTGTGTCATTGGATTTGCAGTGATGCTGATACATGATATTGTATCACAGAAGGATGAGGCTTTTTTTGCGGTTGCCTTAAACTGTACGGCATCGGATGAAACGCAAATCTCTGCATTTCTGCAGGGCTACGCCGATTATGCCGAAATCAATACCGACAAGTATGATGTCGTTATTGATAAATCCATTTATCTCAGCAGCTCTGACGCTGACAATTTGACAGCGCAGATTAACGAAATGGCCATGTCCTCCTCCCAGAAGTTAATGGCCTATACCTCCGCACGGAAATTGGATGTGATTATCGGGAACTCCGAATTTTTCCCCTATCAGGCGAATCAGGGCAAGTTTTATGACCTGCGGGAGCTTCTGACAGAGGAACAGCTTTCCAAATATGAGCCGTATTTCTACTACGTGGACCAGGCTTATATCGACGCGCTTGATGCGGCCGCAGAGGCTCTGTCCCTGACCGGAGAAATGGAGGAAGCTCTCGCCTCTCCTCCCGATCCGGACAAGCCGGAGGAGATGGAGCAGCCAATCCCCGTTGCCATCTATGTAACTGATTGCAGGTCACTTACAGACACCTATGAATTTGGGGGCGATTATACAGCGCTCGGTATCATGGTCAATACACAAAATGTCGATAACACACTGAAATTTATTGACTATTTGTTTGAATGAGCTTCGTCTTACAGCAATTCCTTCAACAGACTGTTCACGGTTCCCGGATCCGCCTTCCCCTTCATGGCTTTCATGGTCTGACCCACCAGAAAGCCAATCGCTTTCTCTTTGCCATTGTGATAGTCTGCCACTGATTGGAGATTTGTGGCAATCACTTTTTCCACAGCCCTGCGCAGCTCTCCTTCATCATTGACAGTTTTTAATCCCTTATCCTGCGCATATTTCTCCGGATCAATATCACTCTCGAACATCTTTTCAAAGATTTCCTTTGCCACAGTACCCGTTATGATCTTTTGTTCTGTCATTTCAATCAAGGATGCCAGATGTTCCGGGGTAAATCGGAGTTCCTCCGGATCCATCTGTTTCTCCTTTAAAAGTCGTAGTGTCTCCCCCATCAACCAGTTGGACACCTTCTTAGGCTTACGGCAAATAGCTGTCGCCGCTTCAAAAAAGTCCGCCAAAAACTTAGAGCCGGTAATAATATCAATGTCATAATCAGGAATGGCGAACTCCTCCTTATAGCGTTTCATTTTCTCAGGACGGAATTCAGGACGCTTCGCCCTCACACTTTCCAGGAATTGCTCCGTGATATAAATAGGAACCAAATCAGGATCGGGAAAATAGCGATAATCCCTCGCATCCTCCTTAGAGCGCATAGCATAGGACTCCTCCCGACGTTCATCCCAGCGTCTGGTCTCCTGCACTACCTCTTGTCCGGATTCCAGCAGCTTAATCTGGCGCTCACGCTCACAGGCAATAGCGTTGGTAATGGAACGGAAGGAATTCAGGTTTTTCATTTCTGTTCTGACGCCGAATCCGTTTGCCCCGACCTCTCTGACCGACAGGTTCACATCCGCGCGCATGGAGCCCTCATTCAGCTTACAATCGGAAGCTCCCAGATACTGAATGGTCATGCGAAGCGTTTCAAGATAAGCAATCACCTCTTCCGCACTGCGCATATCCGGCTCAGAAACGATCTCAATCAAAGGTACTCCTGACCGATTGTAATCTACAAGACTAAAATCTGCCCCTTCCTCATGAAGCATCTTACCCGCATCCTCTTCCATGTGAATCTCATGAATTCCAATCGTTTTCGCACCATCCCCGGTCTCAATCTCCACATATCCGTTTCTGCAGACAGGCAGATACAGCTGACTAATCTGATAATTCTGGGGATTATCCGGATAGAAATAGTTTTTCCGGTCAAATTTGCAATACCTCGTTATTTCACAATTTGTAGCCAGTCCTACCGCAACCGCATACTCCAGCACCTTCTTATTCAGAACGGGCAACGCACCCGGCATACCTGTACAGACCGGACAGGTGTGGGTGTTCGCTGCACCTCCGAATTCCGTAGAGCAGCCACAGAATATCTTGGTCTTGGTGTCCAGCTCCACATGCACCTCCAGACCGATTACAGCTTCGTATTGTTTTGCCATAATAACCCCTTTTGCTTCGAAAATTTGCGTGTACAGTCCTGCTCGCCAAGGAACAGCAAGCCCTTCTCCTAAAGGTGACGCTGAACAACGCTTTGCTCGTAAGTATATGCCGTTTGAATCAGCTTCTTCTCACAAAAGCAATCACCAATTAATTGAAACCCGATAGGCAATCCTTTACTGTCCCAACCGCAGGGAAGACTGATTGCCGGAAGTCCTGCCAGATTCGCAGAAACCGTATAAATATCTCCCAGATACATCTTCATGGGATCGGTAACGCTGTGCCCCAATTTCATTGCCGTGGTAGGCGCAACCGGTCCCATTATTACATCATATTTTGCAAACGCATCATCAAAGGCTTTCTTAATCAATGCTTTTACACGTAGTGCCTTCAGATAATACGCATCATAATATCCCGAGCTGAGCACAAAGGAACCCAGCATGATTCTGCGCTTGACCTCTGGACCGAATCCTTCAGAGCGGGTCTTTTTATACATATTGTGGAGTCCTTCAAACTCCGGTGTGCGGTAGCCGTATTTGATGCCGTCAAATCGTTCCAGATTAGAGCTTGCCTCTGCCGAAGCGATGGTGTAATACACGGGAATGGCATACTCTGCCAATCCTAAATTGAACTCCTCAACGATGGCTCCCTGCCCTCTCAATACCTCTGCGGCAGCAAGCACGGCTTCTTTGACCTCTGATTCCAAGCCTTGCCCCAAATAATCTCCCGGGATACCGATGCGGATTCCCTCCACATCCCGTTTCAATGCAGACGTAAAATCAGTGTCCTGACGCTCCAGCGAGGTAGAATCCTTTCTGTCATGAGAGGCGAGAGCCTCCAAAACCGTTGCACAGTCAGTCACATCCTTGGTCAGAGGACCAATCTGATCCAAGGAGGAGGCATAAGCCACCAGGCCATATCGGGAAACCGTTCCATAAGTAGGCTTCATACCTACCACACCGCAAAAGGATGCCGGTTGTCTGACGGAACCCCCGGTATCAGAGCCAAGCGCAAAAAAGCATTCCTTTGCCGCCACCGCTGCTGCCGAACCACCCGAAGAGCCCCCTGGCACGTACTCCGTATTACAGGGATTTCTGGTCACCCCATAGGCTGAAGTCTCTGTGGTAGAACCCATCGCGAATTCATCCATGTTAGTCTTTCCAATGATTACTGCTCCCGCCTTCTCCAGCATCAATACCGCCTCCGCCGAATAAGTGGGTACAAAATTATATAAAATCTTAGAAGCACAGGTGGTAAGTATTCCTTCGGTGCAAAGATTGTCCTTAATTGCCATCGGCACTCCCGCTAATGGCCCCGTCAGTTCACCCTTTTCGATTTTTTTCTGTACCTCCACCGCTCTTTGCAGCGCTCCGTCCCTGTCCACTGTCACATAAGCATTTATCACGGGCTCCCGGTCTTCTATCCGTTCAAGCACGGCCTGCATGGCTTCCACCGCAGTCACTTCACCTGCTTTAATAGCCTTGGCAAGCTCCACCGCTGTATATGATAATATGTCCATACTGTTCTCCTACACTTCAAATGTCCTGGGCACCACAAACATATGATCCTGCTGCTTCGGTGCATTGCTGAGAATCTTTTCGCTTTCCTCACAATTCGTTATCACATCCTCGCGAAATACATTTTGTATCGGAAAGATGTAAGCTGCTGACTCTATTCCGGCAGTATCAAGCTCCTTCATCTTGTCAATATGCTCAAGCATTCTGCTCAGCTCCTTCTTTGCCTGCTCCTTCTCTTCATCAGAAAGTTCGAGCTTTGCCAAAATAGCTACATACTCAATTGTTGTATCATCTATTCTGTCCATTATCACAATCTCCGTCTTGATATCAAAACATTTCTATTAGCCAGAAAGTCCCGAAGCACAGCTTGTTGCTTCGGGGCTCACATTCACTTATTTTAATCACATGCAGACTTGAACTGATTCCATATTTCTGCGTGTAAATCTTCCGCTTCCTGAGAGATATTCTGAATGATTTCTCCCTCAGCCGACCCTTCGGGCAATACGATTAACTTCTGCATTTCCTCGGAGATCAGTGCATCAGCCGCTTTATTCGTGCAGTAGAAGCCAATGTATTCAAAGCACTTTGCCGCATTCTCGGGGCGATTAATGTAATCAATAAAAGCATATGCTGCCTCTGCATTAGGCGCCTCAGAGGGAATGAAGCCGGCCATAATACCAAAGCCCAAGCCTTCCTTGGGATAAACCACCTTCAAATCCTCTCTCGCATTCAATGCCGCCGATACCTGAGAAGTATAGAGGAACGCTGCGGCAACCTCTCCGCTCACTACATAGTCCTGAGTATTACTGTCATTGATGACACGGATGTTAGGAGCCAGCTGCAGCAGTTTGTCTCCGGCTGCCCGAATCGTATTCAGGTCCTCCGTATTCATGGACTCCCCCATGGTTTTCAGCGTCACGCCGTTAATCACACGATAATTAGCCGTGATAGCAACGTTGTCCTCCAAGGCCGGATTCCATAAATCCGCATAACCTGTAATCTCTACATCTGTAAGTGCAGGATCATAAACGATCAGAGGAATCCCTGCACCGTAGGGAACCGTGTACTCATTTGCAGGGTCATAAAACTGCGACATAAATACAGGGTTCAGATTAGAATAATTCTCCAGCTTAGAGGTATCCAGCTTCTGCGCCAGTCCCTCGGCAATCACGATTTCAAGGATATAATCATCTGCGATAACAAAATCATAATCACCGCCCTGCGTCTCCTCCAGCTTCGCCAACATATCCTCATCATAATCAAAATGTGAGAAATGAATGCGCACTCCTGTCTCTTTCTCAAAGCCATCTAATACCTCCTGCGGGAACATTCCGTCCCAGGTATAAAGATTCATCTCACCACCGATTTTTCCTTCTCCTGCATCAGAATCCTTTCCACATCCGGTCAGCATAGCGACCGTCATGGTTACTGCAAGTAACAAAACCAAAAACTTCTTCATAGTTTCCTCCCTCTCTACTGTTTCCTTCTTCCAATTTTTCTATCATGAACCTTGCCAATCAGATAAGAGCCTGTTAACAGCAATATCGTAATTGACAACATTATGGTAGCCAAGGCATTGATTTCCGGTGTGATACCTGTTTTCATTTTGGTATATATCTTCACCGGTAAAGTATTCACCGTAGGACCCGTCACGAAAATGCTGATGACAACATCATCAAAGGACATCGCAAACGCCAGCATCACACCGGACCAAATACCGGGTGAAATCAATGGCAGTGTCACGTCAAAAAAAACTCTTATTTTGGATGCCCCCAAATCCAGTGCTGCCTCCTCCAGAGATTTATCCATGCCTACAAGACGTGTCTTCACCATGGAATAAATATAGGGCACACAAAACGTTGTATGTGCAATCACCAGTGTCACCATACCGAAGGGCAGACCCATCAGCGAAAATACGGACAGAAAAACCATTCCCAAGATAATCTCCGGTATCATAATCGGCAGCATGGATACATAGGCCACCGTATCATTCCAGCGATTCTTTTTTTTCTGCCGCATTGAGGTATAATACATTCCCAACGCACCCGTGGTTCCTATGAACACCGCACAGCTACAGCTAAGCACTGCCAGTATCAGGCTGTTTCGTAAAGCCTCTCCCAGATCTCTGTCCCGAAACAGCTCTGCATACCATTTCAGCGAAAAGCCTTCCCAGACGGAGGAGATTTTGGAAGCATTAAAGGAATAAACCACCGTGAGCATTATAGGGATATAGGTAATCAACGTAATCACCCCTATATAAATAAAGGGCCATTTCTTCATTTTCATCCTACAAGTCCCTCCAATTCTGAAGTACCTGTCACCTTACGGTAGATACGGATCATCACGGTTGTCAGAAGCATCAGGACTGCCGCAAGTGCCGCCGCAAAGGGTTGATTTCTGCCCTTGGTCAGCTGCTCCTGAATGACGCTTCCTACCAGAACAATTTTATTACCGCCCAAAATATCTGCAATAAAGAACAACCCCATGGAGGGAATAAAGGACAGAATGACACCGGACAAAAGACCGGGCAGGGTAAGCTTGAAGCTTACCGTCCAGAATGCCTTGAAGGAAGTCGCTCCCAAATCCCTTGCCGCCTCCACCAGCGTAAAATCCAGCTTTTCCGCACTGGAATATACAGCCAAAATCATAAACGGCAGCAGAGAATACACC
>CAYOHU010000084.1:0-7223 GCA_964403845.1 uncultured Acetatifactor sp. | reverse complement strand
TTAATTTATATCATTATGCTAGTGACACGTCAAGGGATTTCTAGTACAATCATAAGTATGAAAAAGGAAGGTGCACTATGAAAAAGCAAAAGCAACATGTGGTAAAATCTGTAGAAGCAGGCAGTATTGCCATGGAATTGGAGATTGAGCCGGGGGATAGAATCCTGGCAATCGACAATACGGAGATAGAAGACATTTTTGATTATCAATTTCTGATTCAGGATACCTATATTGAGGTCCTTGTAGAGAAGCCGGACGGGGAACAGTGGCTTTTGGAGATTGATAAGGAGTTTGATGAGGATTTAGGAATTACCTTTGAAAATGGCTTAATGGATGAATACAGACATTGTCATAATAAATGTATTTTCTGTTTTATTGACCAGATGCCAAAGGGGATGAGAGAGACACTCTATTTTAAAGATGATGATTCCAGATTGTCCTTTCTGCAGGGAAATTATGTGACCTTAACGAATATGTCAGATCATGATGTAGACCGTATCTGCAGATATCATCTTTCTCCGATCAATATTTCCTTTCAAACCATGAATCCGGAGCTTCGCTGTAAAATGCTGAATAATCGATTTGCCGGAGAAGCGTTAAAAAAAGTGGATGTTTTAAATGAGGCCGGCATCCGGATGAACGGTCAGATTGTGCTTTGTAAAGGAATTAATGACGGAAAAGAACTGGAATTCAGCATCACGGAACTGATGAAATACATTCCGAATCTGGAAAGCGTCTCTGTAGTGCCTGTGGGATTATCCAAATATCGTGAAGGGCTGTATCCGTTAGAGCCTTTTACCAGAGAGGATGCAAAAGAGGTTCTAAAGATTATTCATAGATTTCAGCAGGAGTGCATGGAAAAATATCAGAAGCATTTCATACATGCCAGTGACGAGTGGTATATCCTTGCGGAGGAGGAGCTCCCGGAGGAAGAACGGTATGACGGATATCTTCAATTAGAGAACGGAGTGGGAATGCTGCGGCTGCTGCTGGAAGAATTTAAGGAATCCATGCTCGAGCGTGAGAGAAGGGAAGGGTTTCCCAATCCTGCTGTAGTGAAGGAAATATCTATGGCAACAGGATTACTGGCATACCCATATATTCGCAGGATGACGGAAGAGATTTGCGAGGCATATTCCAATGTGAGGATTTATTTGTATCCGGTCAGAAATGATTTCTTTGGGGAGAGAATTACGGTTTCCGGACTACTGACGGGACAGGATATCTGTGCTCAGCTGAAGGGAAAGAAATTGGGAGATGTGCTGCTGTTGCCGCAGAATGTACTGCGCAGCGGAGAACGGGTCTTTTTGGATGACATGACTGTGGATGACCTTGAAAAGGCTTTACAAGTTCCGATTAATATTGTAAAATCAAGCGGATGCGACTTTATTGATTCCATATTGAAGGCATCGCCAGATAATGCTGATAAATAGCGGTGGTGCGGCTTTGATGTGATATGGATGGGTTTTGAAATGGAGGAAAGATATGGGAAAGAAAAGAACCAAGCCCATTGTAGCAGTAGTCGGAAGACCGAATGTTGGGAAATCCACTCTGTTCAATGCATTGGCGGGGGAGAACATATCGATTGTAAAGGATACGCCGGGAATTACCAGAGACCGTATTTATGCGGATGTGACCTGGCTTGATAATATGTTTACCTTAATTGATACCGGAGGTATTGAACCGGATAGCACTGATATTATTTTGTCACAGATGCGGGTTCAGGCAGAAATTGCCATGGAGACTGCGGATGTTATTATTTTCCTTGTTGATGTAAAGCAAGGGCTTGTGGATGCGGATTCCAAGGTGGCGGATATGCTGCGCCGTTCCCACAAACCGGTAGTTCTGGTGGTCAATAAGGTGGATGATTTTGATAAATACATGGCAGATGTCTATGAATTTTACAATTTGGGAATTGGTGATCCGCACCCGATTTCTGCGGTAAACAGATTGGGCTTGGGGGACATGCTGGAGGAAGTCGTATCTCATTTTGAACAGAATATCATGGACGAGGAAGAGGATGAGCGTCCCAGAGTAGCCATTGTAGGGAAGCCAAATGTCGGGAAATCCTCATTAATCAATAGGCTTCTGGGGGAGGAACGCCTGATTGTGTCTGATATTGCAGGCACCACCAGAGATGCAGTTGATACGGAGATTACCTATCAGGGAAAGGAATATGTATTTATAGACACGGCCGGTCTGAGACGTAAGAATAAGATTAAGGAAGAACTGGAGCGTTATATGATTGTCCGAACTGTCAGTGCTGTAGAGCGCGCTGACATTGTAGTACTTGTAATAGATGCAGTAGAGGGTGTTACCGAGCAGGATGCGAAAATCGCAGGGATTGCCCATGAGCGGGGCAAGGCAGTTATCATAGCAGTCAATAAATGGGATGCCCTTGAGAAGGACGACAAGACCATCTACCGTTTTACGGAGAAGGTAAGAAATACTTTAGCTTATATGCCTTATGCGGAGCTATTGTTCGTTTCCGCAAAGACGGGGCAGAGGCTTCCTAAATTGTTTGAAACAATAGATATGGTAAGCGAAAATCATGCTATGCGTGTATCCACAGGTGTTCTGAATGAGATAATGGCAGATGCGGTTGCCATGCAGCAGCCGCCCTCGGACAAAGGAAAACGACTGCGTCTCTATTATATCACTCAGGTGTCCGTGAAACCGCCTACATTTGTTATTTTCGTAAATGATAAGGAATTGATGCACTTTTCCTACACAAGATACATTGAGAATCAGATCAGAGACACCTTTGGCTTCAAGGGAACGCCTCTGAGATTTATCATCAGAGAACGAAAGGAAAAAGAATAATCATGGAAAGAGTCATTTGCCTCATCATCGGCTATGTGTTTGGTCTGTTTCAGACTGCATTTATCTATGGAAAGGCACATGGAATCGATATCAGAGAGCATGGAAGCGGAAACTCCGGAACTACAAATGCATTACGGGTGCTGGGGACGAAAGCAGGGATCATTGTTTTCTTGGGAGATTGCTTGAAGTGTATAGCAGCTGTGTGGATTTCAAGACTGATTTTTGGAGGAAGTCATCCGGATGAGAGTTATCTTTTGAGTATTTATGCAGGAGCAGGAGCTATATTAGGACATAATTTCCCCTTTTATATGAGCTTTAGGGGCGGAAAGGGGATTGCCGCAACTGCGGGATTGATATTGTCCTTTCATCCTTACTTTATTCCGGTAGCATGCATCCTCTTTTTTGGCATTTTCTTTACGACACATTATGTTTCCCTGGGTGCTTTGACTATGTATGCGGCGTTCTTTATAGAAATGATGATTTGTGGGCAAGTGGGCGTGTTTAAAGGTATGACGCAGCCCCGGTTAACAGAATTGTATATAATCACTTTCCTGCTGACGGTACTGGCTTACTGGAAGCATAAAGAGAATCTTGTAAGACTTGTACGCGGAAACGAGAGAAAAACATATTTACTGAAGAAGAATAAGCTTGAAGCGGAAGACAAGAAATAATAGAGAAGGAAGGGGTTCTGAATGGCAAAGATAGCGATTTTAGGCGGTGGAAGCTGGGCAATTGCGCTTGCAGTATTATTACGAAGAAATGGTCATGAAATTACAGTATGGTCTGCACTTGAGGACGAAATCAGGATGCTTGCAGAGACTCATGAGCATAAGATGCTTCCGGGAGTCAGACTGGATGAGGATATGATCTTTACCACCGATGACAGGGTGGCTGCAGAAGACAAGGATTTGCTTGTGATGGCGGTTGCAAGTTCCTACACCAGAAGTACAGCCGGACGGTTTCGCGATATTGTGACAGACGGACAGAGGATTGTGAATGTTGCAAAGGGAATTGAGGAGAAGACACTGCTTACGCTGTCGGAGATCATAGAGGAAGAAATACCGCAGGCGAAGGTAGCAGTTTTGTCCGGACCATCCCATGCGGAGGAAGTGAGCAGAGGAATTCCTACTACGATTGTGGTGGGAGCCAAGAGTAAGGAAACTGCGGAATATATTCAGGGTTTGTTTATGAATGAAGTGTTTCGTGTCTATACAAGTCCTGATATTCTGGGAATTGAACTGGGAGGCGCATTAAAGAACGTGGTAGCTCTGGCGGCCGGTATCGCTGACGGGCTGGGATACGGAGATAATACGAAAGCGGCATTGATTACCAGAGGTATTGCAGAAATTGCCAGACTGGGCACTGCAATGGGGGGGAAATATGAGACCTTTGCCGGATTAACCGGAATTGGTGATTTGATAGTTACCTGTGCAAGCATGCATTCCCGTAACAGGCGTGCAGGGATTCTGATTGGAAAAGGGTATACGTACGAGGAGGCAATGAAGGAGGTTAATATGGTGGTAGAGGGTGTGTATTCCGCCAAGGCTGCCATGGAGCTTTCCAAGAAATATAATGTACAGTTGCCAATCATCGAACAGGTTAATGCAGTATTGTTTGAAGGTAAAAGCGCGGATATTGCCGTTAAAGAGCTGATGCTCCGTGATAAAAAAATAGAGATTGCTGATGAGTGGGAGTCCTGAGAGACTTCCCGATATGAAAAAAGAACGATGGGAATGGAGAATATTTTATGGGAAACAGCAGCTTTCAGGGAACGCAGGAATATGTAGCAAGTGAGGAGCTGATGGCAAGTGTCAATATTGCTATCGCGTTGCAGAAACCGTTATTGATAAAAGGTGAACCCGGTACCGGTAAGACCATGCTTGCGGAAGCGGTAGCAAAAGCACTCGACAAGAAACTGATTATCTGGAATATCAAGTCTACGACTAAGGCGCAGGAGGGGCTGTATGTGTATGATACTATTCAGCGTCTTTATGACGGACAGTTTGGTGAGGAAGGAGTAAATGATGTTTCCAGATATATTAAACTGGGAAAGCTTGGTGAGGCCTTTGACAGTGAGGAGCAGGTAGTGCTTCTGATTGATGAGATTGATAAAGCGGATTTGGAATTTCCCAATGACCTTTTATGGGAACTGGATCAGATGGAATTCTATATAAACGAGACAAAAAAAACAATTAAGGCGAAGCACAGACCTATCGTGATTATCACCTCAAATGCTGAGAAGGAATTGCCGGATGCTTTTTTACGCCGTTGTATTTTCCATTATATTGATTTTCCTGCACCGGAGCTGATGGAGGAAATAATAAAAGTGCATTTCCCGAATGTGGAAGAGAATCTGTTAAATAATGCGATGGAGGTATTCTATAGTATTCGAACAATTCGCGATATTCGTAAGAAGCCCAGTACATCCGAGCTGATTGACTGGGTGAACGCATTACAGATCGGAGGAATACCGGCTGCACAGATCAAGAGTGCACTGCCCTTCATAGGTGTTGTGGTGAAAAAGGATGAGGATCTTGATTTGGTAAAACACGGAAATCATTTTTAAAGTTTTCGGAATGAGGGATTGAGAATGTTCATAAAATTTTTTCATGCTCTTCGTGAAAAGGGTCTGAAGGTAACTCTTGGAGAGTGGCTGACCCTACAGGAGGCTTTGGATAAGGATTTGTGCGGAAGCTCTCTGACGCAGTTTTATTATGTGGCTCGTATGATTTTAGTAAAAAGTGAGACCGATTTTGACAAGTTTGACATGGCATTTGACGAGTGTTTTCGGGCTGCTCAAAAGGAGACGGAAGTAGGGGCACAAATGCTCAGATGGCTCGATAAGTCTGATATGATGGAACTTGCTCACGAGGAAGCGAGAAATCACCTGAATCAGGTGGAGGAAATTGTGATTGATAAAGAGGATGTGGAGGAGAAGTTTCGTCAGCGTCTGAAGGATCAGGACAGTGAGCATAACGGAGGTAGCTTTTGGATTGGAACCATGGGAAAGACCTCCTTTGGAAATATGGGCGGCAATGTAGGCGGTGTCCGCGTAGGAGGTAAGACGGGTTATCAGTCTGCTTTTGCGGTCGTTGGTGCAAGAAAGTATCGCGATTTCAGAGATGACAGAGTACTGGACAACAGACAGTTTCAAATGGCATTTAGAAAGCTTCGCCAATTTTCCAGCAGATTGGATATTCCGGAATCAGAGCTTGATATTGACGGAACGATAGACAAGACCTGTAATAACGGAGGCTGTCTGCAGATTGTTATGAAGAAGCCCAGAAAAAATGCGGTTAAGCTGTTGCTTCTCATGGATTCCGGAGGAACGATGATTCCCTTTAGTTCATTGTTGAATGATTTATTTCAAGCGGTACACAAGTCCAATCATTATAAAGAGGTAAGGACGTATTATTTCCACAACTGTATTTATAGTAAGCTCTACAAAACCCCCGAGTGTGAGAATGGTGACTGGGTGGATACGGAATGGATGTTCCGCAATGTGGATAGTGATTACAAGGTGATTATTGTAGGAGATGCGGCAATGGCTCCGGAGGAGCTGTATTCCACTACCGGCAACTATCGTGGACCCAATGGTGGGCTGTCCGGCTACGACTGGCTTCAACTGATCCGACGTAAATACAAAAAGGTAGTATGGCTGAATCCCAAGATGGCACCGGGACGGGCTCCGTGGAGAGAAGCAGAGACAGCCATTAAAGAACTTTTCCCCATGTATAAGCTGACTGTGGACGGACTGAATCAGGCTATGGTCAAGCTGATGGTGAACAAATAAGGCTTCGAAAAAAGTAATAAAAAATTTCGTAACACAAAATTTCGAAATTTCGAAAAAATCTCATTGACAAAATGGGGTATCTTGGTTACAATTAGTCCATTAATAAAAAAAGCTGAGAAAAGAACAAGTAGTAACAAGTGCAACCTACAGAAAGCCGCCGGTTGATGAGAGGCGCAGGGGAAGCTTTTTATGAATACATCTTGGAGCTGCGTACCGAAATGAGTAGGCTACGACGGATTGGGCAGTCGTTATTCTGTCACGGCATTATATGATGCCTGTAGAGGTAGTGCTTGTGAGAGTACTATGAAGATAGGTGGTAACACGGGTTATGCTCGTCCTTTTGTATGAAGGGACGAGTTTTTTATGTTAAAATGGAGGAAACTGGAATGACAATTTATGATGAATTAAAAGCAAGAGGACTTCTTGCACAGCTCACAGACGAAGAGGAAATTAAAGAACTGATTAACAATGGTAAGGCAACCTTCTATATTGGCTTTGATCCTACTGCAGACAGTCTGCATGTAGGTCATTTCATGGCACTTTGCCTGATGAAGAGACTTCAGATGGCAGGAAATAAGCCCATTGCTCTGATCGGTGGTGGTACAGC
>CAYOHU010000083.1:0-7228 GCA_964403845.1 uncultured Acetatifactor sp. | reverse complement strand
GTGTAGATAAATCTTTTGCTATTCAGGCAGGACGTGAAGTTCGTGTTATGGTAGTACCGGAACAGATATCTGATTCTGACATGGTATTGCTGGCTCGTGACATTTCGAAACAGATTGAGGCTGAGCTGGAATATCCCGGACAGATTAAGATTAATGTAATCCGTGAAAGCCGCGTGATTGATTACGCGAAGTAATTACCATACCGGAGAATGACTGAAAATTTCATATGATTATAACCGCTGTACAGAGTGTGCAGCGGTTTTTTATTCTCCCGATTGTAGGTGACTTCTGTTTTTTGGGAAAAGGAATTAAAAACAAAAAAATTCTCTTGTGTAATATAAATTCTTGTAGTATGATATACCAAAGTGTATGATTGTATACGATTATCCAATCGTGAAGAAGATATGCTGTGACGCGAAGATAGGAGTAAGTATGAAAACGTATCAGGAATTGAGCAAAGAAGAACTTTTAGTATTAAAAGCGCAATTGGAAGCGGCTTATGAGGATGTAAAAGGAAAAGGGTTAAAATTAGACATGTCAAGAGGAAAACCGGGATTTTCCCAGCTGGCTCTTTCCATGCCTATGTTGGATGTGATTAACAGTGAGTCTGATATGAAGACGGTTTTAGGAAATGATACACGTAATTATGGTGATTTGGATGGAATCGGCGAGTGCAGGAAGCTTATGGCAGATATGATGTCTGTTAAGAAGGATAATGTGGTAGTTTGCGGAAACTCCAGCTTGAATATCATGTATGATACAGTATCCCGTTCCATGACTCACGGAGTTAATGGCTCAACGCCCTGGTGCAAGCTGGATAAGGTCAAGTTTTTGTGCCCGGTTCCGGGATATGACAGGCATTTTAAGATAACGGAATTTTTTGGGATTGAGATGATTAATATTCCTCTTCATGAGGACGGACCGGACATGGATATGGTGGAGCAGTACGTGAATCATGATGCTGCAGTGAAGGGTATCTGGTGTGTGCCAAAGTATTCGAATCCTACAGGTATTTCCTATTCTGATGAGGTGATAAAGCGTTTTGCAAGTCTGAAGCCGGCGGCTGAGGATTTCCGCATATATTGGGATAATGCATATTGTATCCATCATCTTTATGAGGACCAACAGGATGAAATCCTGAATATTTTGGAGGAGTGTGAGAAAGCGGGCAATCCCAATATGGTATATATGTTTGCTTCCACCTCTAAGATTAGCTTTCCGGGGTCAGGTGTGTCTGCAGTGGCCTCTTCTTTGGAGAACATTGATTTCATTGAGAAACAGATGACGGTTCAGACAATCGGTCATGACAAGATTAACCAGCTCCGCCATGCACGCTATTTTAAGAATTTAGACGGACTCAAGGCACATATGAAACTGCATGCTGATTTGATGCGTCCTAAATTTGAAGCTGTGCTGGAGGTATTGGATAAAGAGCTTGCCGGTCTGGGAATTGGTTCCTGGATCAGACCCAGAGGAGGTTATTTCATCTCCTTTAATGCAATGGAGGGGTGCGCGAAAGCAATTGTTGCCAAGTGTAAGGAAGCCGGAGTAGTACTTACCGGTGCAGGAGCAACCTATCCTTACGGAAAGGATCCAAAAGACAGCAATATCCGGATAGCACCTTCTTTCCCTACACCGGAAGAAATGGCACAGGCAACGGATTTATTTGTACTTTGTGTGAAATTAGTCAGTGTTGAAAAAATTTTAGCTGGGAAATAATTTTAGCTGAGAAATAATTATTAAAGAAGGTTTAATTGAATTGAGTTTTTCCACGTGTGTTGAAGAGGAGAGACATAAAATGGAAGAATATAAGAGACTGAAACGTGAGCTTGTGGCTAAGGGAGCAATTATTGATTATTATCAGGATACCATGCAAATTCCTAACGGTAATATTGCTAAATGGGATTTGATCGATCACAAGGGTGCGGCAGCGGTGGTGGCAGTCCGAGAGGATGGAAAGCTGCTGATGGTGCGCCAGTATCGGAATGCATTGGAACGCGAAACGCTGGAAATTCCGGCAGGTGGTTTAAACGGGAGGGAGGAGCCTACCGTTGTGGCTGCGAAACGAGAGCTGGAGGAGGAAACGGGCTGTGTGTGTGGACAGATTGACTTCCTCACATCTATCTTTACTACGGTTGCGTTTTGCAATGAAAAGATTGATATTTATGTGGCAAAGGATTTAAAAGCCGGTCAGCAGCATTTGGATGAGGATGAGTTCATTCATGTGGAGGCTTACTCAGTAGAGGAATTAACGCAGATGATTTTGAACGGAAAAATTCAGGATTCTAAAACCATTTGCGGTATTCTGGCATATGCTGCCAAGTATCCGGAACGGTAGAATGTCTTTCCGATATGATGCATATCTTATATAAGCATGATTTCAAGGTCATGGAATAAAATCAGGTGGTATGGGGATGCGGCGGAAAAGAGAACAGTTAAGAGAGGGAAACCTGTCATTTGCGACAATTTTTACGGTAGGAGTGTTTGCCGGAATATTTTGCATGAATCTTGGAAAGAGCATGCTGCTGGAAAATACGGGATTGTTGGATGAGTACTCATTGTATTACATGAAATATGCAACCGTAGACAGCACTGCTCTTTTTTATTATGTCTTGAAACAGCGCTTGGGATACATTCTGATTTTGGCGATTTTGGCAACAACCTATCTGGGATTTGTAATATGCTGTATTGTGTCCCTGGGGTGTGGTATCTGTGTAGGCTCCTTTTTAGGTGCGGCTGTGCTTCGATATGGAATTAAAGGGATTCTGTTGGTTTTTGGGGGAGTATTTCCTCAGTTTTTGTTCTATGTTCCGGCGATGATAGCAATGCTTCTATGGTGCAGAAGGATTTATCGGATGATTTATCTGGACAGAGCTTTGGGAAGGGATGGAACAAGGTCGTTTATTTTCTCAAAGAGTATATTGCAGCTGTTGTTAATCGTTGTAGTGTTTGTGCTGGGATGTATTTTGGAAAGCTTTCTGAATCCGAGTATCTTTAAAGGAATACTTAATATATTCTAATTCAATAAAAAAACCTCAGCGTAGTCCGTTGCGCTGAGGATTTTTCATTGGACGCGGAAGATATCACCCAAATAAATCAGAAGAAGCAGTTATGGAATTAGTGATACTCTGCGATGTCGTAAATTAATCTTTCGGTGTCCGCCCATCCCAGACAAGGATCGGTGATGGATTTTCCGTAGATGCCGCCCCCCACTTTTTGACAGCCTTCTTCGATATAGCTTTCGATCATAACACCTTTTACGAGGTTGTGAATGTCAGCATTCAGCTTTCTGCTATGCATTACCTCCTTGGTAATACGAATCTGCTGCTCAAATTGCTTGTTGGAGTTGGAATGGTTGGCATCAATAACACAGGCGGGATGTTTTAAATCCATCTGATGATACATATCCAGCAGACGGTTCAAATCCTCGTAGTGATAGTTTGGAATGTTCTGTCCATGCTTGTTATTGGCACCTCGCAATACCGTATGTGCCAATTCATTGCCGGTAGTTTTTACCTCCCATCCTCTATAGATAAAAGAGTGAGAATGCTGAGCTGCATAAACAGAGTTCAACATAACGGAGAAATCACCGCTGGTTGGATTCTTCATACCTGCAGGTATGAAGAATCCAACCAGCGGTGATTTCTCCGTTATGTTGAACTCTGTTTATGCAGCTCAGCATTCTCACTCTTTTATCTATAGAGGATGGGAGGTAAAAACTACCGGCAATGAATTGGCACATACGGTATTGCGAGGTGCCAATAACAAGCATGGACAGAACATTCCAAACTATCACTACGAGGATTTGAACCGTCTGCTGGATATGTATCATCAGATGGATTTAAAACATCCCGCCTGTGTTATTGATGCCAACCATTCCAACTCCAACAAGCAATTTGAGCAGCAGATTCGTATTACCAAGGAGGTAATGCATAGCAGAAAGCTGAATGCTGACATTCACAACCTCGTAAAAGGTGTTATGATCGAAAGCTATATCGAAGAAGGCTGTCAAAAAGTGGGGGGCGGCATCTACGGAAAATCCATCACCGATCCTTGTCTGGGATGGGCGGACACCGAAAGATTAATTTACGACATCGCAGAGTATCACTAATTCCATAACTGCTTCTTCTGATTTATTTGGGTGATATCTTCCGCGTCCAATGAAAAATCCTCAGCGCAACGGACTACGCTGAGGTTTTTTTATTGAATTAGAATATATTAAGTATTCCTTTAAAGATACTCGGATTCAGAAAGCTTTCCAAAATACATCCCAGCACAAACACTACAACGATTAACAACAGCTGCAATATACTCTTTGAGAAAATAAACGACCTTGTTCCATCCCTTCCCAAAGCTCTGTCCAGATAAATCATCCGATAAATCCTTCTGCACCATAGAAGCATTGCTATCATCGCCGGAACATAGAACAAAAACTGAGGAAATACTCCCCCAAAAACCAACAGAATCCCTTTAATTCCATATCGAAGCACAGCCGCACCTAAAAAGGAGCCTACACAGATACCACACCCCAGGGACACAATACAGCATATTACAAATCCCAGATAGGTTGTTGCCAAAATCGCCAAAATCAGAATGTATCCCAAGCGCTGTTTCAAGACATAATAAAAAAGAGCAGTGCTGTCTACGGTTGCATATTTCATGTAATACAATGAGTACTCATCCAACAATCCCGTATTTTCCAGCAGCATGCTCTTTCCAAGATTCATGCAAAATATTCCGGCAAACACTCCTACCGTAAAAATTGTCGCAAATGACAGGTTTCCCTCTCTTAACTGTTCTCTTTTCCGCCGCATCCCCATACCACCTGATTTTATTCCATGACCTTGAAATCATGCTTATATAAGATATGCATCATATCGGAAAGACATTCTACCGTTCCGGATACTTGGCAGCATATGCCAGAATACCGCAAATGGTTTTAGAATCCTGAATTTTTCCGTTCAAAATCATCTGCGTTAATTCCTCTACTGAGTAAGCCTCCACATGAATGAACTCATCCTCATCCAAATGCTGCTGACCGGCTTTTAAATCCTTTGCCACATAAATATCAATCTTTTCATTGCAAAACGCAACCGTAGTAAAGATAGATGTGAGGAAGTCAATCTGTCCACACACACAGCCCGTTTCCTCCTCCAGCTCTCGTTTCGCAGCCACAACGGTAGGCTCCTCCCTCCCGTTTAAACCACCTGCCGGAATTTCCAGCGTTTCGCGTTCCAATGCATTCCGATACTGGCGCACCATCAGCAGCTTTCCATCCTCTCGGACTGCCACCACCGCTGCCGCACCCTTGTGATCGATCAAATCCCATTTAGCAATATTACCGTTAGGAATTTGCATGGTATCCTGATAATAATCAATAATTGCTCCCTTAGCCACAAGCTCACGTTTCAGTCTCTTATATTCTTCCATTTTATGTCTCTCCTCTTCAACACACGTGGAAAAACTCAATTCAATTAAACCTTCTTTAATAATTATTTCTCAGCTAAAATTATTTCCCAGCTAAAATTTTTTCAACACTGACTAATTTCACACAAAGTACAAATAAATCCGTTGCCTGTGCCATTTCTTCCGGTGTAGGGAAAGAAGGTGCTATCCGGATATTGCTGTCTTTTGGATCCTTTCCGTAAGGATAGGTTGCTCCTGCACCGGTAAGTACTACTCCGGCTTCCTTACACTTGGCAACAATTGCTTTCGCGCACCCCTCCATTGCATTAAAGGAGATGAAATAACCTCCTCTGGGTCTGATCCAGGAACCAATTCCCAGACCGGCAAGCTCTTTATCCAATACCTCCAGCACAGCTTCAAATTTAGGACGCATCAAATCAGCATGCAGTTTCATATGTGCCTTGAGTCCGTCTAAATTCTTAAAATAGCGTGCATGGCGGAGCTGGTTAATCTTGTCATGACCGATTGTCTGAACCGTCATCTGTTTCTCAATGAAATCAATGTTCTCCAAAGAAGAGGCCACTGCAGACACACCTGACCCCGGAAAGCTAATCTTAGAGGTGGAAGCAAACATATATACCATATTGGGATTGCCCGCTTTCTCACACTCCTCCAAAATATTCAGGATTTCATCCTGTTGGTCCTCATAAAGATGATGGATACAATATGCATTATCCCAATATATGCGGAAATCCTCAGCCGCCGGCTTCAGACTTGCAAAACGCTTTATCACCTCATCAGAATAGGAAATACCTGTAGGATTCGAATACTTTGGCACACACCAGATACCCTTCACTGCAGCATCATGATTCACGTACTGCTCCACCATATCCATGTCCGGTCCGTCCTCATGAAGAGGAATATTAATCATCTCAATCCCAAAAAATTCCGTTATCTTAAAATGCCTGTCATATCCCGGAACCGGGCACAAAAACTTGACCTTATCCAGCTTGCACCAGGGCGTTGAGCCATTAACTCCGTGAGTCATGGAACGGGATACTGTATCATACATGATATTCAAGCTGGAGTTTCCGCAAACTACCACATTATCCTTCTTAACAGACATCATATCTGCCATAAGCTTCCTGCACTCGCCGATTCCATCCAAATCACCATAATTACGTGTATCATTTCCTAAAACCGTCTTCATATCAGACTCACTGTTAATCACATCCAACATAGGCATGGAAAGAGCCAGCTGGGAAAATCCCGGTTTTCCTCTTGACATGTCTAATTTTAACCCTTTTCCTTTTACATCCTCATAAGCCGCTTCCAATTGCGCTTTTAATACTAAAAGTTCTTCTTTGCTCAATTCCTGATACGTTTTCATACTTACTCCTATCTTCGCGTCACAGCATATCTTCTTCACGATTGGATAATCGTATACAATCATACACTTTGGTATATCATACTACAAGAATTTATATTACACAAGAGAATTTTTTTGTTTTTAATTCCTTTTCCCAAAAAACAGAAGTCACCTACAATCGGGAGAATAAAAAACCGCTGCACACTCTGTACAGCGGTTATAATCATATGAAATTTTCAGTCATTCTCCGGTATGGTAATTACTTCGCGTAATCAATCACGCGGCTTTCACGGATTACATTAATCTTAATCTGTCCGGGATATTCCAGCTCAGCCTCAATCTGTTTCGAAATGTCACGAGCCAGCAATACCATGTCAGAATCAGATATCTGTTCCGGTACTACCATAACACGAACTTCACGTCCTGCCTGAATAGCAAAAGATTTATCTACAC
>CAYOHU010000082.1:2141-7231 GCA_964403845.1 uncultured Acetatifactor sp. | reverse complement strand
CTGGTAAATACAGCTACCAGCTCCATATCATCATTTTGACGAATCGCACATTCGATTCCTTTCCCCAGGTTACCATAGCCCATAATTCCAATCCTGATTTTCATCCTTTTAGTTCTCCTCTCGCTTTTCTAGTATTTTTATTAATTCTATTTCATTTCTCATAGCATCCTTAAATACGTTCACAAAATTCTTCTGTGCACTGTATAAACAGGTGTCGTTCCGTTTTCCGCAAACAGCTCCGGTCAAAACATATTCCGAATCTATAATCAAACGTATCTGCTTATCCCTGTCTGTCTCAATACTTTCCTTCATCAATTCCTCAGATAGCTTGTAAAACACAATCCCTTCTCCGAATTTCTCTTTTTCAAAACAATCCGGAAGGCTCTCTGATATCAAAACAATCTTAATCTGTTTTTCCACAAGCTTTGAGATTTCCTTCTGCCATTTTTTTAGAAATTCACCGGTTGCCGAAAAATAAATTCGCTTTTCCGTTCCCATAAGCATATGATGTATTTTATCACATATATGTCTATAGCCTTCAATCGTAATATATCCCTCCGGTGCCAGTGTCTTCTTAGGACTATACTGTATCAGATATTCCTCCACCTCCGTCAGATAACGAATCCGATTCCCACAGAATTCCCTCATACTGACTGCTGTATATCTGGTGGTAGCCCCTTCTAAAACATACGCTGCGCCATGACTAACCAAGGCGGCAAGTCCATTATATACATTTGATCTGGAGATACCGGTCAGCTTTGCCACTTCATAGCCGGTTAATTCGGCTTCCTTTAACAGACACAAATACAGAATTGCTTCTTGTCTGCTCAGACCAAACAATTGGAGTTTTTCAATTAATGATGCTTCATCCATACCTTTCTCCTTATATAGTGGTTCTCTACAGGACTACTATATAGCAATTTTCTTTATCTGTCAACCAAAACTTCAATTTCTTTATTGCAGTTTCTTAATAGCAGATATACCGGATTAAAATAAAAAAACTCGGACGTATCTTGCAACGTCCGAAGTCTGTATTTCACTCCATTTTATCTGTCTTCAATCTGCCAATCAATGGGCGTTATCCCATTTGCCTCTAAAAATTGATTGGTCTTGCTGAATGGCTTGCTCCCAAAGAATCCACGATAGGCCGAGAGCGGACTGGGATGAGGCGCCTCCAAAATCAAATGTTTGGGATGATTCAGCATGCTTTTCTTCATCTGAGCAGGTCTCCCCCACAATATAAATACAATTGGTCTGTCCTGTCTGTTCAATGCTCTGATCGCAGCATCTGTAAACTCTTCCCAGCCTTTTCCCCGATGGGAATTAGCCATATGTGCCCGAACGGTAAGAACAGTATTCAGCATCAATACACCCTGTTTTGCCCATTTAACCAGATAGCCGTTATTCGGAATCTTACATCCCAAATCGTCATGAAGCTCCTGATATATGTTTACAAGTGATGGCGGTATCTCTACCTCCGGCTTTACCGAGAAGCAGAGTCCATGCGCCTGACCTATATTATGATATGGATCCTGACCAATGATAACAACCTTAACCTCATTCAATGGTGTCAGATGAAATGCATTAAAAATATCATCTGCAGGTGGAAACACCTGAGTCGTGTCATATTCCTGCTTCACAAATTGATATAGTTCTTTATAATATGGTTTATGAAATTCCTCCCCAAGAACATTCAGCCAATCATTGTCTATCATTGCCATTTTTCATATCCTCTTTTCGTTTCCTTCCGCAAGCTCTTCCGCACAATTTTCCTCTAAGCTTACGAATTGGTATTAGAGACGCACACTTACTCCCTTCTCTCTCAGATATTCCTTAACTTCCCTGATTTCTAACTCTTTATAATGGAACAACGAAGCTGCCAATACTGCCTCCGCCTTCGCATCCACTAACGCCTCATAGAAATGTTCTACTCTGCCTGCGCCGCCGGAAGCAATAACCGGAATCCCAACCGCATCTGCAACTGCTCTGGTCAGAGGAATATCATACCCTTCCTTGGTGCCGTCACCGTCCATACTGGTCAAAAGAATCTCTCCGGCACCCATTTTTTCCGCTTTTATCGCCCATTCCACAGCATCTATACCCATATCTACACGACCACCGTTTTTATAGATATTCCAGCCGCTTCCATCAGCTCTTCTCTTCGCATCAATCGCTACTACAACACACTGACTTCCGAACTTGTCAGCAGCATCACTGATTAATTGAGGATTCATAATCGCAGCAGAATTAATTGATATTTTATCAGCACCTTCTCTAAGAATGGCCTTGAAGTCCTCAACAGTACGAATACCACCGCCTACGGTGAACGGAATAAACACTTTACGGGCAACCTGACGCACCCACTCTAATTGGGTTGCCCTGCTGTCAGCAGACGCGGTAATATCGAGGAATACCACTTCATCCGCTCCTGCCTTATCATAGGCCGCAGCAACCTCAGCCGGATCTCCTGCATCTCGAAAATTCACGAAATTGACACCTTTTACCACTCTGCCGTCTTTTACATCAAGACAGGGAATAATTCTTTTTGTATGCATGCTGGTTTCCTCTTCCTTGTATTAAATCTGATTCTATATTGCTTTTTCTTCTTTCGTCACTTGAATAAAGTTCTGTAATATCTTCAGTCCAACGTCCGAGCTTTTCTCCGGATGGAACTGACATCCATATAAATTATTCTTCTCAACAGAGGCATGAATTAACGTACCATAATCTGTAGTTGCCGTAACAATACTTTCGTCTTCCGCCTTGAGATAATAGGAATGTACAAAATAGACATAGCTGTCTTCCTTCACCCCACGGTATAAACGTCCGTTATTCGGAAATTTTAAGTTATTCCAACCGATATGGGGTATCTTTAAGTCTGATTCCGCAGGAATCCGTAGAATTTTTCCGTCAAGCAAATGTAAACCCTCAACCCCGGGACACTCTTCGCTACTCTCAAACATCAGCTGCAGCCCCAGACAGATTCCTAAAAAAGGAATCTGTCTTTTCACACACTCGCGAATAACCTCTACCAGTCCATAGGTATGTAATTTCTCCATAGCGTCACCGAACGAACCTACACCGGGCAAAATCACTCCGTCTGCACCCAGAATCGTCTGCGCATCTCTGGTTATCACAACCTCTTCCCCCAGAGAAAGCATTGCCTTCTCCACACTTTTAATATTTCCTGCATCGTAATCAATGATTGCTATCATTCAGTCTCCTCTTTTCAGTCTTTTGATTCATTGTCTTAGGTATCACTATTATCTAAAAAAAGAATCTCCTCCAGTTCTTCCTCCTCCGCTAATACATCCTGCAATAGCTCTGCTTCTTCCTTCCCCGATTGAACCCAGGAACCATATTCTTCTCCGTCTACAATGGCGTACACTTTTTTGGAATAGTCCGCATCATTCTCTGTTGTCGCAATTTCAAGTGCCTGTGCTTCCGTCAACCGGTATTTTTCTGACAAAACACCTAAGATTTGCGCGTACACTTCAGAAACCTCATTTGCAGCTGTCCACTGTGCCGCATACTCATAAAGCTTCGGGTAGTCATTTACTGACTGAAGCAAACTATCCAGTGCTTCCGCCTCAGCTCCCTCCTCAGCAAACATCTCATATTCACGAAGCCATAAACGAATCCGTAAAATGCTTTCGGACTTTCGATACATAACCTGCTCACTCTCATTCCGCTTTTTACCATACAGATTTTGGTAACAGGTCTGGTAATCTCCCTTATAATATGCTTCTTTTCCTTCCTTCTTAGCCGAATAGTCTCCGGCTATATTTGCCACCAAAATGATAATAGCCACTAATGATACACAAAACAAAGCAATGGACATAATCGTTTTGGCCGGTATTTTTCTTCCTCCTCTGCGTTCCTTTTCTTCTGAAATAGTTTCTTCAGAATGTTTCTCCTTCTTTTCCTTATTCTTTTTTGAGGGTTTTTCCGCCTTTGCTTCAGAATTTCCTTCCTCCGCATTTTCCGTCGTACTGTCTACTCCCTCTTTTCCTTTCTTGACTTTCTTATCCTTATTATTTTTTTTATTTTTTCTTTTATCCAATTCCTCTATAATGCTTTGATTTTCGTCAGACAACTGAATATCTTCGTTATCCTGCTTCGTCTCCTCTTCGTCCTCTACCTCTTCTGTCAACAAATCCATGATTCTGTTGATCATTGTCTTCTTTCGAGATCCTTTTTCCGTAATGATTCTCTCTACCATAGAATCTGTTGTATGCTTTACTTCCTGTGAAATATCACCCTGCTGTGACAGCCCTGTATTCTCGATTCCATCTAATGAGAAACCAGTAAATGACTCCGAATGATTCGAAGTATCATCAGCCATTGCATTTTCTGCCATACTTAACAGCTCATCCAAGCCAGCTATATCAGCCTGCTGTAGCTGTTGTGGCTCAGTAACCTCTTCTTGTGTTTTTTTTGCTTCAACAAGAACTGCTTTCTTTGCCTTTCTTTCCGCTTCCTTAGCCGCCTTCGCACTCATCCTGTCTGCTTTTTTGGCCTCCCGCAAGGCTACCCTCTTTGCACGGCGTTCATCACGTTCGCGTTTACGCGCCTCTGCATGCTGTGTTTTTTTCTTAATCATTATTGCTTCTGCAATTTCCGGTATATCTAGATTTTCTTCCGGTAAATTACTTTCAGTTTCCTCGACTATTTTCTCATTATTGTCAGCTTTTTGTAAAAGCCTATGAATCTCTTGAAGATCACGATTGTCCTCCTGACCTAATACCTCCAGCAAATCTTCACCGAAGGCATTCTCTCCTGCCATCGCAGCTTCAGTCTCATTCTTCTCTTCCTTTGCTAAATCTGCGTTCTCGGAAAGTAATCTTTCGATATCATCCTCCGTCATGCTTCTCGTAGCTTCTACTCCGATAGAGGTATTTGACTCCTTAAATTCTTCTATTTCAACACCGTTAAAATTCATATTTCCGGTGTTATTAAGGTTATCATCCTCATAGATTTCTTCAGTTTTCTTCGTTTCTTCTGGGCTCTGCGCTCCCTCAGTTTCCTGCATTTTCTCAGTTTCCTGCATTTTCTCAGTTTCCTGCATTTTCTCAGTTTCCTGCATTTTC
>CAYOHU010000082.1:0-2041 GCA_964403845.1 uncultured Acetatifactor sp. | reverse complement strand
TCAGACTCTCCTGACTCCTTCAAGTCTTTCGACTCCTGCGACTCTGTCAAATCATTCAATAAGCTGTCCAAATAATTTTCCTGTGAAGACATATTCATTCCCCTACTTTCTCTTTCGCCAATATGTTATAGTTTATCACAGTAATCCTAACCAATCAATTGCATTCATTGAAATTGCTATTCCTTTTTCCTTTAACTCTTCAGTTAACTGATAAAGTTTCTCATTAATCCTCCAAAAGGATGCCTTTTGATTAAAGTATGCTATCTTTTCAAAAGGCCATCGAATCACAGAAGGACACTGCATCCCAACTCCAAGCTCTACAACAACCAACCTTCGATTTAAAGTTCCCTGCAGCCATTGGGTATATACCTGCCAAAGGCTCAGATAACCGTTTTCATCGTATTTTTCAGCATAGATGCTGTTTAAGACCATTGGGTTGCCGCATTTAGGACATCTTCCTAAATCAAGTCCTGACTCTTCCCGTTGCCTATCCGAAAGCTGTTCTGTGTACGCCATCATCGCCGCCCAATCGTCTTCTGTCGTATCCATCGGCTCGTACCCACAGTTAGCGGCACACTGTTTCATTTTCGTACCACCACAGGGCATCACAAAACGACTTTCTTTCCATGAAATTCTGCGAATGGTTTCATTGGTAGACACGGATACCACAAAATAATTCTTATCCGCTATAATCTCTGCAAGCTTACCTAACGAATAATATACCTCCGAATCATCTCCTCGGTATCGTTGATTTAAAGCCGGTATCAGCCATTCCTTCTCAGAATTTTCCAGTTTTTGTTTATTTTCATTATATTCCGGCTTCTGCTTTAGCGTTTTTAATTCGTCGAATTCTTCTCCGATTCCAATTAATATCATCTCAGCATCTTTTATTTGTGCTAAAAAATCATTAATTAGGTAATCCCTCTTATTTTCATTACTATACTGCTTACTATTTCCCATATAAATCTCCATTCTGTAACACAAAAATCTCGTATTATACAAACGGACACTTAGAGGTGAACAACAATGAAAAAGCTGGGGATTTCCCAGCCTTTTCCAATTTGTCATCTAATTGTCTAAATGCCTTTCCATTACTAACTGGTCAATAATCTTTACCAAATTACCGATTTCAGGTTTAGAAAGCTGCGCATCAGCTCCTAAGTCCTCCCCTTTCTTCTTCATCTCTTCATTTACCAAAGATGAAAAGATAATAACAGGAATATCAGCTGTGGCATCATCACTCTTAACTAATTTGGTCAATCGATGTCCATCCATCTCCGGCATCTCAATATCGGTAATAATGCACCTCACATGCTCATTCAAAGAACCATCCTCTTTGCATTGACAAATAACATCATACGCCTGCTGACCATTTTCCGTATGTATTAAATTTTCATATCCTGCATTTTTCAGAGAATCAACAATCAATTTGTTTAACAACGGAGAATCCTCAGCAATCAAGATTGGAACAGAGCTTCTTGTTCTTGGACCAAGTTCATTTATTTCAGAAACCTTTAGTCCCGTCTCGGGATTAATATCAGTTACAATCTTCTCAAAATCAAGAATGATTATTAACTTATCATCTTTCTTGACAATACCAGTAGCAATACTATCATCTGTAGACGAAATGGTGGCATCAGGCTTAATGATATCTCTCCAGGATACTCTATGAATACCAAGAACATTCTCTACATGAAACGCTATGTCTAATTTATTAAAGTTTGTAATAATAAACAACCCTTTGGGCTCCGATTCGCCGCGTCCAAGACAATTCATTAAGTCAATCGCAGTAATCATGACATCACGCGGCATAAAAATACCTTCAATACTCGGATGCGAATTGGGTACAGGTGTTACCGCCTGATAAGGAATAATCTCTCTTATTTTTGCAACATTAATTCCGTAAGAATTACCTGCCAGAGTGAATTCAAGAATTTCCAATTCGTTTGTACCATTTTCAAGTAAAATTTTTGTATCCATCTTTCCACCTCTTTACTTTCCTCAATCTGCATCTATATATTGAGAATTTACACTTCACTTA
>CAYOHU010000081.1:4983-7267 GCA_964403845.1 uncultured Acetatifactor sp. | reverse complement strand
ACATAGTCCGAACCGCTTTTGGTGGAATTGTTAGTGATATAATAGGCCTTGCCGCCGATATCTTCAATATGCTTCAGCAACGCTGCACTTCCCTGATAGAGGGTATCACCGACTGCGATGGTGCCGTCAATATCGAATAAGAATAATTTTTTATGTTTTAAGGAATCGGATATAGCCATGGTAACAATCTCCTTGATGAGTGAGTTTTGTATAGAGTATAACACAGAAAAAGAATCTTGTTGATAAAAAATTATTAGAATATTTTCGCAGTGACGAAGGAAGGACAGAAGTGGTTGCCAATTCCTTTCTTTTGCAATAGAATAGAGTTACATTTGAGATAAAGGAGAGGTGGCTATGCAGGCAAAGAGCAGTATTGCAATACCGGTAATTTTGAAAATAGGAAGCGGTGTGCTGAAGGAAATCGGCGCTTATCTGCAAACGGAGGAATTGAATCAGGTGGTGATCTATTTCGGCAATGGTCTGATCGATATGTTTGGCATGGATGTGATGAAATCTCTAAAGGAAGCGGGCATCAATGTTTTAGAGTATAAAGAATTGGATTCGGTGGATATGGATGACATTATTCAGTTGGCGTTTGCGATTCCGAATAAGGCGAAGGCTGTGGTGTCCGTTGGCGGCGGAAAGGTAATTGATGCCGGAAAATATGCTGCCTTCCTGCGGAATATTCCGTTTATCAGTGTGCCGACATCAAGCTCCAGTGATGGCTTTTCCAGTGCCAGCGCGTCACTGATCGTACACGGGAAAAGAACCTCTGTGCCCGCAAGGTTGGCATACGGAATTATCGTAGATACAGAGATTATCAAAACAGCACCTCAGAAATTTATCTATTCCGGTATCGGTGATATGCTTTCCAAAATTACAGCACTTTACGACTGGATTTACGAGGAACAAAATGGTGTGAGTGTGGTAAATGATTTTGCAGTGATGATAGCGAAAAAGGCAGTGAACAGCTTCGTGAGAACTCCGTATGAAAGCATTCAGGACAACCTGTTTCTGAAGGAGCTGCTGGATTCCCTTGCCATGAGCGGAATTGCCAATGAGATTGCCGGCAGCAGCGCTCCTACCAGTGGAAGCGAGCATTTGATTTCCCATGCATTGGATAAGCTTTTGGAGGTGCCGCAGCTTCACGGGATTCAGGTAGGGATTGCAACCTATATCATGGCAAAAGTGCAGAATCACCGTTATGTGCGTGTAAATACTGTTCTGCAGGAAACGGGCTTCTGGGAGTACGCTGCGACGTTGGGAATGAGACGTGAGGATTTTCTGCAGGCAATTGATATGGCGCCAAGCATCAAGCCTCACAGGCATACCTATCTGCATGAGGAAAAGTATCGGGAGGCAGCCAAGCGGCTGGTGATGGAGGATGAAGTGCTGGCAAAGGTACTGGTATCCTGAAATAGAACAGAAAGGCGTAAGACAATGAAACTAATATCTTGGAATGTGAATGGATTAAGAGCCTGCCTGCAAAAGGGTTTTATGGACTTCTTTCATGAGACGGACGCGGACGTGTTTTGCCTGCAGGAGACCAAATTGCAGGAGGGGCAGCATGATCTGGAGCTGCCCGGATACCACCAGTATTGGAATTATGCGGAGAAAAAGGGCTATTCCGGAACGGCTATGTTCACCAGGCAGGAGCCGCTTAGCGTGACCTATGGCATCGGTGTGGAGGAGCATGACCACGAAGGCAGAGTAATCACCGCAGAATTCGAGGATTATTATCTTGTGACGGTATATACTCCCAATTCCCGGAGAGAGCTGACCAGACTGGAATATCGTATGAAATGGGAGGAGGCTTTCCTTGCTTATGTGAAGAAGCTGGAGGCGAAGAAAAGTGTGATTTTTTGTGGGGATCTGAATGTTGCCCACAAGGAAATCGACCTGAAGAATCCCAAATCCAATCACAAGAATGCAGGCTTTACGGACGAGGAGCGAGCATGCTTCAGCAAGGTATTGGACAACGGATTTATTGATAGCTTCCGTCATTTTTATCCTGACCTTGAGGGGGTGTATTCCTGGTGGTCCTATATGTTTCAGTCCAGAGCCAAGAATGCAGGCTGGCGTATCGACTATTTTGTGGTGTCTGAAGCACTGAAGGATAAGCTACAGGATGCGAAGATTCATACGCAGGTGTTGGGCTCCGACCACTGCCCTGTGGAGCTGGATATTCTGTAGACTGATGTGAGGACGGCAAAGAAGTAAATATAGCAAAGAAGTAAATATAGCATAGAAGAAAAAGGTGCAGAGAAGGAAACAGTATGAGCCT
>CAYOHU010000081.1:0-4883 GCA_964403845.1 uncultured Acetatifactor sp. | reverse complement strand
AGAAGTAAATATAGCATAGAAGAAAAAGGTGCAGAGAAGGAAACAGTATGAGCCTACGTTTTTATTTCGGCTCTTCGGGTGTGGGTAAGAGCAGACAACTTTATGAAGAGATGATACAGCGTTCCATGGAAAATCCAAAGCAGAACCTGTTCATTATTGTGCCGGACCAGTTCACAATGCAGACTCAGAAGGATCTGGTGACGCTCCATAAGCGTGGCGGTATTATGAATATTGATGTGCTGAGCTTTGGACGCCTGAGTCACCGTATTTTGGAAGAGGTGGGGAGCAAAGAGATACCGGTGCTGGATGACACGGGGAAAAGTCTGGTACTGCAGAAGGTTGCAGCCGATTTGAAGAAGGACATGCCTGCACTGGGAGGACTGCTTCACAAGCAGGGATATATCCACGAGGTAAAAAGTGCTATATCGGAATTCATGCAGTACGGCATCGGTACAGAGGATGTGTCAAAGCTGATTGCATATGCGCAAAAGCGTGGGGCATTGGTGCAGAAGCTGAAGGATTTGGAGACCATTTATAAGGGCTTTACGGAATATATTCACGGAAACTTCATTACCACGGAGGAGACGTTGGATGTGCTGCGGCGCTCCCTGGAGAAGTCCCGGATACTGAAAGACAGCATAGTGGTTTTTGACGGCTTTACCGGCTTTACCCCTATTCAGAACCGTTTGATTCAGGAGCTGATGCGTATCTGCGCGGAGACGATAGTGACAGTGACAATCGGTGAGGGGGAGAATCCCTACGAGATGGACGGGGAGCAGAAGCTGTTCCATCTGAGCAAAAAGACAGTAGCAGACTTGTGTAAATTAGCGAAGGAGGCAGGCACAGAACGGGGGGTGGACTGCTTTATTTTGTCAGGTGTCTCAGAGAATGAAGCATGGAAGGCGAAAATGGCAGAAAACGGCAGACTATGTGTGAATGAATGTCATCGCTTTCAAAAGGCTTCTATGCTTGCGCATTTAGAGAAAAGTCTGTTCCGCTATACCTACCGGCCGTTTACCACGGAAGGTGGGGGAGGACGGAACGAGATTACAATCTTTGAGACTACCACGCCCGGCGAGGAGGTACACCAGACAGGTCTTGCGATTCAAGCCCTGATTCGTGAGGAGGGTCTGGCATATCGTGATATTGCTGTGATTACCGGAGATCTGGAGGAGTACGCACCCTATGTTGAGACAGAATTTGCACAGCTTCAGATTCCCTGTTTTATTGACCGTACCAGAGGGATTGTGCTGAATCCCATGATTGAGTATATCAAGAGTGCACTGGAGCTGTATCTGAAGGATTTTTCCTATGAATCGGTCTTTCATTATCTGCGCAGCGGTCTGGCAGGCGTGGAAAGGGAGGAGATTGACCGGCTGGAAAATTATGTGATCCGGACCGGACTGCGCGGTTATCGACGGTGGAGCAGAAGGTTCACTCACAAGACGGACGATATGCAGGATCAGGAGGAGCCATTGCAGAGGCTGGACACTGTCCGCGAGCAGATTATGGGGCAGGTGGAAATGCTGCATATGGGAAACCGGGAAGCAGCGAAGGATTATGTCAGTCATCTGTATGATTTTCTGGTGCAGAACGAGGTGCAGCAGAAGCTGGCGGGATATGAAGCATACTTTGAGGCTCAGGGCGACCTTACGCGTGCAAAGGAGTATGCGCAGATTTATCGTCTTGTAATGGAGCTGTTGGATCAGATTTACGGACTTTTAGGGGAGGAAACGGTTTCCTTGCAGGAGTTTGCAGATATTTTGGATGCAGGCTTCGGTGAAATTGAGGTAGGTACCATTCCCCAGAACGTGGACCGCATTGTGGTGGGAGATATGGAACGAACCCGTCTGAAGCAGGTGAAGGTGTTGTTTTTCCTGGGGGTCAATGACGGAAACATTCCGAAGAATACTTCCAAGGGCGGTATCCTCTCTGATATGGACAGGGAATTCCTGCAGGGGTCGGAGCTGGAGCTGGCTCCTACGCCCAGACAGCAGATGTATATTCAACGGTTGTATCTTTACTTAAATATGACAAAGCCATCCCAAAGATTGTATTTGTCTTATTCCAAGATGAATCGGGCAGGTAAAAGTATCCGTCCGGCATATTTGATAGATACAGTTCAGAAAATATTTCCTGATCTTCAGGTACAGTATCCCCAGAACAGAGATGCCATAGAGCAGATCGTGACGCCGGGAGAGGGCATGCGTTACCTGGCAGCGCAGCTGCGGGACTACGCAGAAGGAATTCTGCCAAAGGAGAAGGAACAGGAATTTTTCACGATATATGAGGCCTACGGAGAGGAAATAAGCCCGGAGGATCACCTGCCTGCCAGACGAGCTGTGCTCACACAGGCGGCTTTCCGGCGTTATCAGGACAGTGCGCTATCCAAAGCGGTTGCCCGAGCGCTTTACGGAAGACATCTGGAAAATAGTGTAACAAGGCTTGAAACCTTTGCGGCATGTGCCTATCGTCATTTCCTCCAATATGGCCTGACCTTGAAGGAACGACGGGAGTTTGGCTTTGAGAGTGTGGACATGGGAAATGTTTATCATGCAGTATTGGAGATTTTCGCGGGAAAGCTTGCGGAGAGCGGATATACCTGGTTTGATTTTCCGGAGGAGTTTGGTGCAGGGGCAATCCGGGAAGCACTGGAGAACTATGCAGCCTCCTATGGCGATACCATTCTCTACAGCAATGCCCGGAATGCCTATGCAATTACGCGAATGAGCAGGATTCTTACCAGAACGGTGCTGACACTGCAGAGCCAGCTGAAAAAGGGAATGTTCAAACCGGACCGGTATGAGCTGAGTTTCCGCTTTGAGGAGGATCTGGAGAGCATTAATGTTGCACTGTCAGAGCATGAGCGCATGCATTTACAGGGAAGAATTGACCGGGTGGATATCGCGGAAGCGGATGATAAGATTTATGTGAAGATCATTGATTATAAATCAGGAAACAGACAGTTTGATCTGGCGGCATTATACTACGGACTGCAGCTGCAATTGGTGGTTTATATGAATGCGGCTGTGGAGCTGGAGGCAAAGAAACATCCCGAAAAGGAAGTGGTGCCGGCGGCATTGCTTTACTATCATATTGAAGATCCTACCGTGGAGGCCGGCGTGGAACTGACAGATGAGGAAATCAATCAACAGATTCAGGCGAAGCTTCGTATGAACGGTGTGGTGAACGCGGATCCGGATATTGTGGAGCGTCTGGACCGTTATTTGCAGGATAAATCGGATGTGATTCCGGTTGAGAAGAAAAAGGACGGAAGCTTTTCCTCCCGTTCTTCGGTAATGAGCGGAGAAGAATTGCAGATTGTGTCCGATTATGTAAATCATAAGGTGAAGGAAATCGGCAAAGAGATTCTGAATGGAAATATCGCGCTGAATCCCTATGAGAGAGGGACGAGTGAGGCCTGCACCTATTGTGCCTATCGGAAGGTGTGCGGCTTTGACAGTGGCATTCCGGGGTACGAGAAGCGAAGCTTAGAGGATTTGGAGAAGGAAGAAATCCTGAGACGGATGCGGGAAAATCCTTGAGAACAGTGCTTGAGGAAAAACTCGGAGAACGATCTATGAGGAAAAATCGGAAGAACAATCCTTGAACAATCCTTGAGAACAATCTCGGAGAACGATCTCTGGGCAGGATAAGACAAATGGAGGCGGTTTATGGCAGTGAATTTTACACCCGAGCAGCAGCAGGTCATAGAACTTCATAATTGCAATATTCTGGTGTCTGCAGCTGCAGGAAGTGGCAAAACTGCGGTACTGGTGGAGCGTATCATCAGAATGGTGTGTGACGAGGAGCATCCCGTGGATATCGACAGACTGCTGATTGTAACGTTCACCAATGCGGCAGCGGCTGAGATGCGGGAGAGGATTGCAGGTGGGATTGCAGAGAGGCTGCTGCAAAACCCGGAGTCGGAGCATATTCAGAAGCAGTCTACGCTTTTGCACAATGCGCTGATCACCACGATTGACAGCTTCAGCCTGTTTTTAATCCGCAATCATTTTAATGAGATCGGCTTGGATCCCGCCTTCCGTGTGGCCGATGAGGGGGAGATTAAGCTCTTGCAGCAGGATGTGCTTGCGGAAATGCTGGAGGATGCATATGCCGGTGAGGAGCAGGCTTTCCGCGACTGCGTGGAATATTTTTGTCCCGGCGGGCGTGAGAGCGTTCTGGAAAAATACATTCTGGAATTGTCGGGATACGCGGCAAGCTTTCCGTGGCCGGAGGAGTGGCTGCTGGCGCGGAAGGACGATTATGGAGCGGAGTCGGTGGAAGAGCTGTCCCGCAGCGATTACGGGAAATATCTTTTGGAGCACGTGGGGCGCTTAATGCAGGGCTGCGTGGAGAAGATGGATACGGCACGTCGGGTCTGTGAAAGCCCGGATGGACCGTATATGTACGGAGAATTGGTAGAGCAGGAGCTGGAGCAGCTTAATAAACTGTCCAAATGTTCCACCCTGCAGGAGTATGGGGAGAGAATCCCTGCCTTTAGCTTTGGCAGGCTGCCGTCCAAAAAGGATGATAGTGT
Source organism: uncultured Acetatifactor sp. (assembly GCA_964403845.1). Classification (GTDB taxonomy): domain Bacteria; phylum Bacillota; class Clostridia; order Lachnospirales; family Lachnospiraceae; genus Acetatifactor. The sequence goes on along the minus strand of CAYOHU010000081.1, from coordinate 340 downwards.
GTCGGCGCAAAAGCGCGAGCTGGTGAAGGGGCTTCGCAATGAAATAAAGGCTACCATGCAGGGGATTACGGAGAAATTCTTTAGCACGCCCCTTGCTCTTTTTGTGGAGCAGGGAAAGGAATGCCGGATGCCCGTGGCTACTTTGATTGACCTTGTTCTGGAGTTTGACAGACGCATGCGGGAGAAGAAGCAGGAAAAAAAGCTGATTGATTTCTCTGATATGGAGCATTACGCGCTGGATATTCTGTTGAAGAAAGAGGATGGTGTCATCTGTCCCGGTGAGGTCGCAGGGGAATACAGGCAATATTTTCATGAGATTTTGATTGACGAGTATCAGGAC
>CAYOHU010000080.1:0-7279 GCA_964403845.1 uncultured Acetatifactor sp. | reverse complement strand
GCCGTTGGATACGCAGAGTGTGTTGCTGGAGCTTAATATCGCTGATGACTATTTTAAAGCCAAGAAACAGATTTCCATTTTGGAAGAAGAGCTTCAGACCAAAGAAAAGGAATTGTATGATTTAAAGCATGAGTTGATATCTGCACAGATTAAGCTTGAGAACACTGAAAAACAATCTAAGGAACTACAGAGGGAATTGAACGAGAATGCCAAGAAGATAGTTCGTTTAGAGACGGAATTAAAAGATAAATAATTGCGGCTGTCCGTTTCACGGACAGCCTTTTAATTATAGGTTAGTCACTTAGAAAATAAAAGTAACTATTTTGAGGATATTATGGTACGAAAAAAACAAGTAGAACTGCTGGCACCGGCCGGAAATACAGAAGGCTTTTATGGAGCTATTCATGCAGGCGCGGATGCTGTGTATCTGGGAGGAAGTCGCTTCGGTGCCAGAGCCTATGCGGACAATTTTACGACAGAAGAGCTGGTGAGCTGTATCCGATATGCTCATTTATGGAACAGAAGAGTTTATCTGACCGTAAATACTCTTGTGAAGGAGTCGGAATTTCAGGAGCTCTATGAATATCTATTCCCTTATTATGAAGCCGGATTGGACGGAGTAATTGTTCAGGATATTGGCATTCTTGTCTATATCAGGGAGCATTTTCCGAACATGGAGCTTCATGTAAGTACTCAGATGACGTTAACAGGTGAGTACGGAGCAAAATTGCTTCAGGAAATGGGAGCATGCCGCATTGTTCCTGCGAGGGAATTGAGCTTACAGGAAATCAGGCAGATAAAGGAAAACACGGGGATTGAGATAGAATCTTTTATTCACGGTGCGATGTGTTATTGTTATTCCGGCCAATGTCTTTTCAGCAGTATTTTGGGTGGTCGAAGCGGAAATCGAGGTCGGTGCGCACAGCCCTGCCGGCTTCCCTATGAAGTAAAGGTCGGTTCTGACTCCGCCGGGGAATGCTATCCCTTAAGCTTAAAGGATATGTGTACTATTGAACATATTCCCGAATTGATAGAGGCCGGCATTGATTCCTTTAAAATAGAGGGCAGAATGAAAAAGGCAGAATACACTGCAGGAGTGACAGGGATTTATCGCAAATATATTGATCAATATTATAATATGCCTACCAATGTTGAAAACCTGAATGCTGACGGCCATAAGAAGCTTTCAAAATTCCCAATTGATGCTGCTGATCGGAAGGCTTTGTCCGGTTTATATATTCGAAGTGAGCAACAGGATGGCTATTATTATAAACACAACGGTAAGGATATGATAACTCTTGATAATCCTGCTTATAACGGCAGTGAGGAGGATTTCCTTGCACGAATCAGACATGACTATCTGGAACAGAGACCCAAAAAGAAGATTGCTGTGTTTGCAAACTTTACAACAGGTATGAGAGCAATGGTAAAGCTGTCTCTGGAGGAGCTTTGTGTTACAGCTGAGGGGGATGTGGTGCAGAGAGCAGACCGACAGCCAATTGCAAAAGAAAACATTGCAAAGCAGCTTGGCAAACTGGGAGACACCATATTCTCCGCCGACACCATGGAGATTATATTCAGTCAGGACGCATTTTATTCCCTTCGTGCAATTAATGAGCTTCGGAGAAAAGCAGTATCGATGCTTGAAGATGCATTGTTGGAAAGAAATGGTTTCCCGGTTTGCAGAAACGATGCCATCAGGGATATACCGGAAATTAGGGATTGTGCTGACGGGTATATGGATAACCTCATTGTTCAGCATCAGACGAAGGATGTAAATGCCGGAAGAATCTGTATTTCTGTCCGGAAAAAAGAACAAGTAGCAGCAGTTTTACACCTTCTTAAAGAAGGTGATATTAAGAAAGCTTCTGAAAACAAATTGATATCCCGTATCTATCTGGATGGAGATTTGTTTATTACAGATAGAAATACTATGATAGGACAGTGCAGAAGTCTGGCGGCATATTGCGAACTGGTGATTGCACTTCCCTATGTCATTCGCAAAAAGGATCATGCCGTTATAAAGAAAAACATTTTTGACATTTTGGAGCAATATCAGGATATTTTCTCCGGCATTCAGGTCCGTTCTTTGGACGGAATGGGTATGGTCAGATTACTAGGATATGGTGGTAAACTGTATACAGATGCCGGCTTTTATATCTGGAATCTGAAAACACTACGGGAATGGAAAAACTCCATCGTGGGATTTTGTTTACCATTAGAGCTTAAGGGAAACGAACAAAGGAAGCTGTTACAGGAAAATGTTTCCTGTGAAAAGGTTATTTACGGACGTATTCCTATGATGATTTCAGCAAATTGTGTGATAAATTCTACCTTTGGATGTAGGAAACAGTCTGAAGGAAGAACTGCAGAGCTTGTAGATCGTTATCATAAGACATTTCCGGTAGAAATAAACTGTACTCATTGTATGAATATTATTTACAACAGTGTTCCACTGTCTCTCCATGGAGAGCTTTCAAAATGGAAGGAGCAGGTAGATTTCCGATTGGATTTCACTGTGGAAAACGAAGATGAGACGGAAGAGATTATGGCATATTTCTTAAAAATCACAGATAGCCTGTCAGCTTCGTCTAAGAGTGATTTGGATTATAATGTCAATACTCCCTCCCTGAAACCGCCATATAATGACTATACAACCGGTCACGAAAAGCGCGGCGTAGAGTGAAAACTAAAAATGATTAGTAAATGGATATGAGGGCTTGATTGTTACATCATATCATAAAAGGAATGTGGGTTATGCTGGAATATATTGTTGAAGTTTCAAAATACTTTATAACTGCTTTTATTGCGATATATGCCTTTACCTGCCTTTACGCATTTAGGTATCGTGAGGAAAAGCGTCGAAGCGGTATATATATTGCTCAGAACATATTGATGTTTCTCGTACAGATTTTCAGTTTCTTTGATTTAGCTGTTGTGAGCAAGGAATATCAATACGTTTTATTCTATGCTTTTATCCAAATCTTTCTATTTGCAACGATTATGATGATGACGATAATATACGAAAAATGTAACAGGCTGTTGCTGAACAATATGTGTATGTTGTTAGGCATCGGCTTGTGTATGGTTTCCCGTTTATCGTTTCAGAAAGCAGTAAGGCAATATATTATAGTATTAGTTTCTCTGATTTTCTCACTATTGATTCCGTTTCTGTTTGAGAAAATCAGATTTTGGAAAAAATTCACATGGATTTATGGAATCATGGGAGTTACCATGCTGAGTGCTGTTTTGATTATGGGGGAGGTGACTCATGGTTCCAAAATCTCTTTTACCATACAGGGCATAACCTTTCAGCCCTCAGAATTTGTAAAGATAATATTTTTATTCTTTCTGGCAGGTGCCCTGTGGGAGAATGTTTCATTAAAACGGATTCTCTTAACAGCTGCAATAGCGGGGCTGCATGTACTCATACTGGTATTATCCAAGGATTTGGGAAGTGCAGTAATATTCTTTATCGGATATGTATTTATCGTATTTGTAGCTTCCGGAAATTATCTCTATTTACTGACAGGTGCAGTGGGAGGCAGTGTGGCTGCGTATATAGCATATCGATTGTTTGACCATGTGCAAATTCGTGTGCTGGCCTGGCAGGATCCATGGAGCTATATTGATGATCAAGGCTTCCAGATTACCCAGTCATTATTTGCGGTAGGAAGCGGAAGCTGGTTCGGCATGGGACTGCTAAAGGGAAACCCCAAAGCAATTCCCTATGTTGATGCAGATTTTATTTTTTCATCTATATGTGAGGAATATGGTGTGATTTTCGCTGTCTGTCTGATATTAATTTGTATCAGTTGCTTTATTGCAATGATGAATATTGCGCTGAGAATTCATGACAAATTTTACCAGCTGATTGTATATGGAATCGGAATTCTTTACATTTTCCAAATTTTCCTGACAATCGGAGGAGGAATTAAATTTATTCCGCTTACAGGAGTGACACTTCCTTTTATCAGTTACGGCGGAAGCTCTGTAATGACAACAATGTTCATGTTTTTTATTGTACAGGGTATCTATGTACGGCTGATGATAATTCAGGATAGACTACAACAGGAACATTAAACTTTGCCGGAACTCACCAAACAGGAAGGGAGAATGACTTTGTCCGAAGAAAATACATTGAAAACAAATAAAAAATCAGAAAACCGCAGAGAAATTATATTTTCTATGTGTATCTTTGTAGCCATCTTCCTTTGTATGATTGGATATTTAACATACTTTGTGGCTACAAACGAACAGGATATGATTAATAACAGCTATAATTCCAGACAGCAGATTCTTCTTTCGCGTAATTATCGCGGGGCTGTTCTCTCCAGAGATGGCGAAATCCTGGCTCATACGATTCTGGATGAGAATCAGAAGGAAATTCGGGAATATCCCTTTGGAAAGCTTTTTTCGCATATTGTAGGCTATTCTACGCAGGGGAGAATGGGAGTGGAGGCTATCGCAAATTATTATCTGATCAATACCAATACTTCCATCAGCAATAAGGTTGCAAATGATATGGCAGGAATCAAAAATCCCGGAGATAATGTTTACACAACGCTAGACGTGCAGATTCAGCAGGTAGCGGAAGAGCAGTTGGATATTTACAAGGGTGCTATTGTCGTGACGGAGGTCAAGACCGGTAAGCTTCTGGCAATGGTCTCACATCCGAATTTTGACCCCAACGAAATTCCGGAAATCTGGAATGATTTGATTGAAAATGATAACAGCTCCGTTTTAGTGAATCGGGCAACTCAGGGCATCTATCCCCCCGGATCTACATTTAAGATTATCACGGCATTAGAATATATCCGTGAAAATCCGGACACATATGAGAATTATACTTTTCAGTGCAACGGCTATTACAAGGAAGGTGACAGCAGAATTAATTGCTATCACGGTGCAAACCATGGTTCTATCGATTTTGACAGATCGTTTGCCAAATCCTGTAATTCTTCCTTTGCCAATATCGGTATGGGATTAAATCGCGAAGCCTTTGCAGAAACCCTTGACGATTTATTGTTTGGAAGAGAGCTTCCATTAACACTGAATTATGCGAAAAGCTCAGTGCATATGGACGAAAACATGACCACTGATGAGATGATGCAAACCTCAATCGGACAGGGCAAAACACAGATTACTCCGATTCATTTAAATATGATCACCTGCGCCATTGCGAATGGCGGTGTTCTTAGAAGCCCCTATGTTGTGGAACGGGTAGAGAATGATGCCGGAAATGTTGTGAAAACCTTTAAACCGAATGATTACGGAAGATTACTCAGTAAGGAAGAGGCCAATATTCTCACACAGCTTATGACAGATGTGGTTGAAGAGGGCACTGCAAGCAAATTAAAGGGATTAGATTTCACTGCTGCGGGTAAAACAGGTTCTGCTGAGTATAATAATGTTAAGGGAAACAGTCATGCCTGGTTTACAGGATTTGCACCGGCTGAGGATCCTGAGGTCTGCGTGACCATAATTGTAGAAGGTGCCGGAAGTGGTGGTGATTATGCTGTTCCCATCGCCCGACGTCTCTTTAACGCATACTTTAAAGAAAAATAAAAGTTGCGTTACCTGAAAATTTAGACTATACTGTTTTTATGTCATTTTGACACACCAATCAGGAGGAATTGCAATGATCGAAGCAACAAGCTGTGGTGGTGTGGTAATTTTTCGTGGAAAGATTTTACTCTTGTATAAAAACTACAGGAATAAATACGAAGGTTGGGTTCTTCCCAAAGGCACCGTGGAGCAAGGCGAGGAGTACAAGGATACTGCTTTGCGGGAGGTGTTAGAGGAATCAGGAGCGAAGGCAACTATCATAAAATACATTGGAAAAAGCGAATATTCTTTCACAGTTCCTGAGGATACGGTTGAGAAAGAAGTGCATTGGTATCTTATGATGGCTGACAGTTATTACAGCAAACCACAAAGAGAAGAATTTTTTGTAGACTCGGGATTTTATAAATATCACGAGGCATATCATTTGTTAAAGTTTCCCAATGAAAGACAAATATTGGAGAGGGCTTACAACGAATATCTGGAATTAAAGAAAAATAATTTATGGGGCAGCCGAAAATATTTTTAGCGGACTGTATTATTGATACAATCCGCTAAAAATATTTCGGCTTTTCTGTTTGAAAAACTGTAGAAACGTAGCACAAAGAACAGTTCGGTTACACATTTTTTAAAATTTCTAATTCCGGATGATCAATCAGGTCCAGAATTTCATTTTGCATATTTTTTAATATTGGTCTGGAAAACTTAGTTGGGTGGATTACCAATACCTCCCACAAAGTATCATTACTTAATAATACGGTGGTTCCAATCTGTGCATCTGCAATTCGTTTCATTAATGGAAGTAACAGCTCAACATCAAATTTCTCCATGCTTTGTTCAAAAATCCCCAGAATCTGCAGTGGTGTAAAGGCACTACGGTAAGCTCGTGGTGATGCCATAGCAGTGTAGGAATCAATGATTGCCAGATATCTTGCATAAATATCAATGTGGGTGCCGTCGAACTGATAGGGATAACCGGTACCATCCATACGTTCATGGTGCATAAGGACTGCATTCTTTACATGCTCATTTAAATTTAGATTCCGGACAAGTTCATACCCCAGAACGGGATGCTGCCGTATCATATTATATTCCGTGTCATTAAGCTGCCCCGGTTTCCACAGCAGATCATAAGGAAGCTTCAATTTGCCGATATCATAGTAAAAGCCACAGAGAATCATATTCTTTTTTGCCTCTGCATTCATACTGATCCAGTCTGCAAAGGTTCCGGCCAGCAAAGCTGAGTTCAGGCATTGGGTATAGGTAAGCTCGTCCTCATTAGGCATCATATTATACAAATAATCCAATAATGCAAAACCATTGGGAATCATAGAATAGAGTTCATCATACAATTCCAAAAAGAAATCATCCGAAATCTTCTCTCCTTTGTCAAGAAACTGCAGCATGGCTGCTTTATATTTCATGAGAACAATCCTGTGAGCCTTTTCAAACGCTTGAAAATTTTCATTGTAACGGATTTTTTCATAATGGGTTGACGCCAAATCAATATTTTCCTTAATAGTCACACACATAATGGTGGGATAGCGATTTAATTTCTCTATCAGGATATTATCGACCTTGGTGCCGGCTGAATATACAATATCCCCATAATTAACGATATCCTCTCCTAAAATCATCCCCGGCTTTAATTCCATTTTTGTTATAACCTTCACAACCCCGTCCTCCGTTTCTGTATATAATTAAAGTATAGATT
>CAYOHU010000079.1:0-7338 GCA_964403845.1 uncultured Acetatifactor sp. | reverse complement strand
ATTACAGGGACAGCGGCCATCATACACCGGAGTTTAACCGTTATATGTTTGAGTGCATGAGGGATGGTAAAAATCTTCTGACTTTGGAAAATTATAAACAGGAGCTGGAAAAGATGTACGAAATTGCCCGTGATTTTGATTATGAAGCTTTATGGTCAGAATGATTTGAAATGGGGGAGTAAGTGCAAGCATCCTTACAAAATGTGTGCACAACACTTGAATTACTCCGCATAAACTGGTAGAATAGCACAGTTGCAGGAGATTGATGAGAGGTAAGAAGATGCGAAGGATGGAGTTTAAGATGGAACGGTCAGGCTTTCTGGAGGTTGGCCAGAGAATTACGGTGACAGAAGGGGTGCTTCCCAGTAATTATTATTATACCATAGATCCTTCCCTTGCCATGTCAGCCAATATCCCGTTTCGGAATCGTCTGCAGAGCAGAGAGGGCATGGTAGTTGACATTGTGGAAAATGCAAGAGGATTCTATGTGACAGCGGAGTTTGACGAACCGGAGACCAAGGCCTGAATGCGTAGTTAAGTAGGTAGTTGCGAATTCAGAAAGGTTCATGTTTCGCAATTACCTGTAAGTAAATGAAAATAGCAGGAAAGAAATGAACAAGAATATGAAAAGCGCGGTAATGAGACCGCAAAAGTAAAACAAAGTGTTGAAGCGGAGGAAAAAGTATGTTGAAGAAGATAACAACTGACAAGGCACCGGCAGCGATTGGACCTTATTCACAGGGAATTGTAGTAGGAAATATTTTGTTTGCGTCAGGACAGATTGCCATCAATCCTGCAACAGGCGAGATTGAAGGAGAGGATATTGTAACGCAGACAGAGCAGGTAATGAAGAATATCGGCGCACTTTTAGACGCGGCAGGAACCGATTACACCAGAGTAGCTAAGACAACCTGCTTTTTGGCAGATATGAATGATTTTGCAACCTTCAACGAGATTTATGGAAAATATTTCACGGAGAAGCCGGCAAGGAGCTGTGTGGCAGTGAAAGCCCTGCCCAAAAACGTGCTGTGTGAGGTTGAGGTAATCGCAGAGGTATAAAAGCACGGGGGCTTAGGGGATAGCCTCTTGATTTACTTTACGCTGTGTCAGGAAATGAGGAGACGGATGAAAAAGGAAAACATAGTATTGATCGGTATGCCGGGATCCGGAAAAAGTACGGTGGGGGTTGTGCTTGCAAAAAAAATGGGGTATCGGTTTCTGGATTCCGATCTTGTGATTCAGGAAAAATACGGAAAGCTCCTGCATGAGTTAATTGAGGAGCACGGAGTGGAAGGCTTCTGGAAAATAGAGAATGATGTGAATGCATCCTTCGATGTCCGAAAGAGTGTCATTGCAACCGGAGGAAGCGCAGTGTATGGTGCGGAGGCGATGGAGCATCTGCGTAAGCTTGGAACAGTGGTATATTTGCAGCTGCCTTATGAGGAGATTGCGGAGCGTCTCGGTGATTTGAATGCAAGAGGAGTTACCCTGAAGCCCGGTCAGACATTGGCAGATTTGTATGAAGAGCGAGTTCCCTTGTACGAAAAGTATGCGCACGTGGTCGTGGCATGCGGCGGCAAAATGCTGCGTGAGATAGTGTCTGAAATCAGTGAATGGAGCGACAGATAGAAAAATGCCTGCAGATTCGGAACAACTGTGCAGAAATAGGGATTGAGATGGGAGAAGCAGGATGAAAAGAAGTTCGTTGGGAGGCAGCCTTCTGCTGTTTTTGACGGCGTGCATCTGGGGTATGGCGTTTGTATCTCAGAGCAAGGGCATGGATTACATGCATCCGTTTACGTTTAATAGTGTTCGTTGCCTGATTGGAGCGGTTGTTCTGTTGATATACATATTTATCAGCAGAAGGCTTGCGGGCGCAAAAGCACGTCCTATTGATTGGAAAACTACCATTCCGGCAGGTCTGTGGTGTGGCGTCATCTTTACGGTTGCCGGCACGCTGCAGCAGTTTGGTCTTAAATATACAACGGTGGGTAAAGCCGGGTTTATCACCACGCTGTACATTATTTTTGTGCCCTTGGCCGGTATATTTTTCAAACGAAGGGTATCTAAGGTGGTTTGGTTTGCGTCCGCTTTGGCGGCAGTGGGGATTTACCTGATCTGTATGACGGAGAAGCTGTCGCTGGGAGCAGGAGATAGTATGGTATTCTTGTGCGCAATTGCTTTTGCGGCACATATCATGGTCGTGGATTATTACGCGCCAAAGACGGAGGGTCCCATTCTTGCCTGTATGCAATTTGCAATCTGTGGTATTGTGTGTGGGATCGGTTCCCTGATTTGGGGAGCACCTGCTATATCGCAGATAAAGGATGGTATGGGAACTCTGCTTTATGCAGGTGTGCTTAGCTGTGGTCTTGCCTATACCTTACAGATTGTAGGGCAGAAGAAGGTGAATCCCACGATTGCAGCACTGATTATGAGTCTTGAGTCCGTGGTGGCAACGATATCCGGCTGGATTGCGTATAAAATCGGTTTTTTAAAGGCCGACCAGTCTCTGACCCTGAAACAGATTTTGGGGTGCGTGATTGTATTTGCGGCAGTCATTTTAGTGCAGTTGCCTGAAAAATGGTTTCGTCGGTCCACATAATTTCAGAAAAATTGCAGAAACTATGCCTACGAGCAGGAACAGCTTATAAGGTGTTATTCCTGTGTTTGGTGCAAAACGTATCGGACGTAAGGGAAAAGGAGTAGGCAAAAATGGATTATTTGAATGCATTTTGGGTTGGCGGATTGATTTGTGCCGTGGTGCAGATATTGATGGAAAAGACTAAGATGATGCCCGGCAGAATCATGGTGCTTTTGGTGGTGACAGGCACAATTATCAGTATCCTTGGCTGGTACGAGCCCTTTCAGGAGTTTGCGGGGGCGGGAGCAGGTGTTCCTCTTCTGGGCTTTGGAAATGTATTGATGAAGGGCGTGAAAGAAGCTGTACAGGAGCAGGGATTTCTGGGATTGTTTACCGGTGGATTTAAGGCCGGAGCGGCAGGTACCTCGGCAGCCCTGATTTTCGGATATCTCGCCAGCCTGATTTTTAAACCGAAGATGAAAAAATAAAAATAAATGTAACTATTCAGAACCCCATTCGCAAAAATGTGCTTTCAGCACTTTCCTTTTGCTCATGTGGTTATCTCGCCACATAAATCTGTAAATACACTTCTGCTCATGCAAGCATGGCAGCCGCGTATTCACAGATTTGCGTGGTTCTGAATAGTTACAAATAAATAAGAATATATTTATGCCACGATAGCACAAACAGTGCTATAATATGCGTAGAATAAATAAACAGAGGATAAGGACAGAACAGTATGTTGGTGTTATGGGGTACATTGGCAGGATTACTGCTTTATTTGGAAACAATATATCATGTATGCGGTTTCGGATGGAATGAATGGAGTCCGCTTTATACAATTGCCTTGATTATGGCATGGTCAGGAATAGAGACTCTTCTTGTGGGTGCACTGAGGGGGCGTATCAAGAAAATCGTGTATTATTCATTTATTTGGATTGCCATTGTCTGGGCTTGCACTCAATATGTGTATCTGACTATTTTTAGGCAGCCCCTCCTGTGGAAGGCGATGATCAGGGGAGGCGGTGATGCTCTGACCAATTACTGGCGGGAGGCGTTAGCCGGTGTGATTGCAGCACTGCCTTGTCTGGCTCTTTTGATAGCGCCGGGTGTGATCCTTGGTATTGTACTTCACAAAACCAAGTGGAAATTTCCTGTATTCGGTCAATTGCAATTTCTGCGTAGTACAGTGATTTTGGTGCTGGGTGTCGCAGGCGAGATTGTCATTATGCAGGCAGGGAGAGCAGTGGAAGCAGATTATTATGAGATGTATACGGAATTCTATGACCCCTTGAGTGTTGCGGAGGGAATGGGCTTTCTGCCCATGCTGCAGAGGGATACATTGGACGGTCCTTTACAGCTTGTTAATGATATAACAGCGCGTGCCCGGGAGGAAGCAAGTGCTGAGGAGGGCGTTGTTGCGCAGCGTCCCGGCAGTGACACTGATGATACAGGGATGCCGGAAGCATACGAAAACACTGCAGCAGAGAGCAGCACAGAATGTCCTGATGAGTTCAATGGCGAAACTGAAACCGGTATCCCTGAGGAGGCGGAGGAACAGGAGCCTGTGGTCACTCCACATCAATTTGAGATTGATTTTACCGCGCTTCATGCGCTGGCAGACAATAATCATCAGGTGTGGCTTGCAGATTATATAGAGGGGCAGACACCCACCGGTACCAATGAGTATACAGGGATTTTTGAGGGATATAATCTGATTTTCCTGACAGCAGAAGGCTTTTCCACATATGCTGTCCGGGAGGATACAACGCCCACTCTGTACCGTTTGACTCATTCCGGTTTTGTCTTTGAAAATTATTATGTTCCCCTTTGGCAGACCAGCACCAGCGATGGTGAATACATTAATTGCACCGGTCTGATTCCGGATAAGCAGTTCAGCATGAGGGAGAGCGGAGATAACGATATGGCGTATACTCTGGCAAAATTCTTTACTGCAGAGGGGGTAAATGCCTATGCCTATCACAATAACAGTCTGTCCTATTATGACCGCTACATTACTCATCCCAATCTGGGATATCAGTTTAAAAGCTGTAAGCTGGGTGATTTGTCCGCGTCGGAATGGGGAACGCAGATCTTTCCCATGGAGAATCCCAATGCATGGCCGGCTTCTGACTTGGAGATGATGCAGGGAACCATGCCGGAGTATGTGCAGCAGGAGCGTTTTCATGTGTATTATATGACCGTGTCCGGACATATGAATTATAATTTTAAGGGAAATGCCATGGCTCACAAGAATAAAGCTGCAGTGGAAGGGTTGGAATTGTCGGAGAATGCCAAAGCCTATCTGGCATGCAATATAGAATTAGATAAGGCACTGGAATATTTACTCACTCAGCTTGAGGCGGCAGGACAGCTGGAGAAGACTGTGATCTGTTTAAGTGCCGATCATTATCCCTACGGTATGACGGAGGAACAATACGAAGAGTTGGCCGGAAAGGATTTGTCAGAGGGCTTGGATCTGTATCGCAGCAGCTTGATTTTGTGGAATGCGGGAATGGAAGAGGAGCCTGTATACGTGGAGAAGGTCTGCGGCTCAATGGATCTGTTGCCAACGCTGTTGAACCTGTTCGGCTTTGATTTTGATTCCAGAATGTATGCAGGACGGGATATCTTTTCAGAAGAGGAAGGTCTGGTTATCTTCAAGGATCGAAGCTTTGTAACAGATTCCGTAATTTATACCAAAAAGGGAAAGAATGCTACATGGGTACAGGATGCATCGGGAACGGATTGTATTCCTGAGGAGAATAAGGAAACCTATCTCTCTGACCTTCAGCAGGAGGTGAAAGACAGGTATCAGTTTAGCGCCTATATTTTGCAGGAGGATTATTATGCTGATGTGGAGCAGGCGGTGTTAGGAAAGACGGAGGAGAACGCGGACGTTGCCGCTCCGCAGACTATGTCAGAATAGCTGTCAGAATAGCGTTGATATTATAGCTCTTCAAAGGGAATTTCCTTGTCGGAGAGATATTTTACGATAGCCTTGTCCCAGATTCTGTCAGGCTCTTTATCCATGACGAAGGTATGATAGGAGGTTCCGGTTGTCAGTATGACCTTGGAACCTTCATATTTTATGGTCAGTATCAGACCGCGTACCTGAGAGCTGTCAACGCTACTGTGCTCCTTGCTCAGTAGGGTATTCGTTTTTTCAGGCTTCAAATGCAATACGAATTTAAAGTAAAGGGGTGTGCGTCTTCCTTTAATCAGGTTGAAGCACAGCCCTTTTAGTTCGCTCCAGGGCCGGAATTCATCAGTAATGCTCTCGCGTTCTTCCGCGGGATAAAAGTCTGTATTGATATGTCCGTCGATTGTGTAAGTAATAGCGGTGCTGATCACCGCCTCCTCCAGCAGAAAAATATCAAAGGTATCGCCTGCCAGAAGCCGGTTCATGAATGATTTCACAGAAGTAATTTGTAATGCTAACATTGATGATCCTCGCTTTGTCAAGATTGTTTGCCGGCTATGCATTCCATGCAATCGCTGAGCGTGGGAGCTTTTCTAGTGTTGCTCAAAAATCAGCTTCGCATAGCTTACACAGCTTCTGTGCACCTTAAAAATTGTTCCATCCGCCATCACAGCCTTGCGGTGCTTCAATTGCCGGATATGTCGTCCGTTGATAATTGTTTTTGCAGATGGTGTCAGAAAGGTGGGAAATTTTTCTATCTGTTCAAAGAAATTTGATACATCGCTCATGATACGGATGTGACGCCCATCAGCAAGGGTAATGATAAGGTACAAGCCGTCCTCCGTTGCATACAGGATGTCCGGTTCTGTGACATAGTAGGTATTCGCGTCATCGCGGAGCTCAATCAGAGGAGCTGCTTTTGACTTGCATTCCAGTGCACGGTCTAAGGTGTGACTCAGTGCATCGGTGTGAATCGGCTTGTCCAGAAAGAGCACGTTTGTGACAGCTTCCGGGAAGGGATACTCCCGATAATTGAGCTCAGAGCAGCACAAAACTACAGGAACCTGAATGCCTGCCTGTAAAAGCTTGGTGGTAATATCAATTCCGGTGATGCCCTCAGTCCTGCATACATCAATATAATAGGCATCATATTGCATGGGATTGGACAGAAGTGCATCGCTGTTGCCGAAGGAGTCAATGAAAAGAATACCCGTAGTGGAGGAACGTCTGGCGGATTCCCGTTTCAGCAGTCGTTCCATTTGATGGCGGTCCGCCACATTGTCATCACAGATTGCAATATGCATAGAGTCACTTCCTTATTGATTTTGCTCATGTGGTTACTTCGCCAAATGAACGTTATATTTTTATATATAATAAGATGACGAGCTGCAGAATGAGAATTGCGGGCATGCCATATTTGAAATACCAGTGTTTTGTTTTATGACGGAAAAGCTGCATTCCCAGAATGCAGCCGATGCTTCCTCCAAGGATTGCAGCCATAAATAAAGAAGCCTCCGGAATGCGCCAAGCACCCCGGATAGCTTTTTGTTTATCAATGCCCATCATTGCAAAGCCCACAATATTTACAATTAGTAAGTAAATGAATGTAATCAATAAAACAATGGAAACAGTTGGCATAGACACCTCGTTATTGCACTAAATCAGCTTAATTCCCTGCTCCTGCATTTTCATTGCACGAACCTTGCAGGACAGACCGAACAGGTTGATAAATCCTTCTGCATCGTGATGATCATATAAATCACCGGTGGTAAAGGAAGCAATACTCTCATTGTAGAGAGTGTAAGGAGAAGTGGTACCTGCTTTGATAATG
>CAYOHU010000078.1:1671-7358 GCA_964403845.1 uncultured Acetatifactor sp. | reverse complement strand
AATCCATGGCCACCATGTATCCATGGACCCCTCTATTCTTCTTAATCCGCTCCTGAAAGCAGCTGAAATTGTCTCCATGTGTAATCGGATCCGAGTAAGCCAGCTTCATAAGCTGCTTTCTCCTGCTCAGCGCGGTACAAACAATAATAGAGCCTCCTCCGGCTACCAGAATCAGAATAATACAAAATATCTGTTCCACATTACTTCTGATTGGCTGCATTCTGCTTTCCAGAACCTCTGCCGGAACTATTGTTATCATATAACGGCTCAGCTCTGTGTTGCCCAGTCTCAGAGGAGTATAATAAAAATCCTGCTCACCCTGCAGCGCAAAGCTTCCGTTCCCACTGCAATCCGATTGCATAGCTCTGTCAATTTCCGTGACAGACGACAGATTTCCCTCTTCTGTTTCTTGCAGACAGGCAAAAAAATTGCTCACATCGCCTATCGGGGAGCCCGGTGAATGAGCAATAATATCTCCGTTCTCCTTGACAATACAGCTATATCCTTTTCCCTCGAAGGACTTCACATTCAAAAGCTCCTCTACCCACTCTGCCTGATAGGTTGCGAAAAGGACGCCCCTGATTTCCCCGGAATTCTGTTCATACACAGGAACGGCCAGGCGGCTGTAATACTGCTGCTTGGTCATATCCTCGATTCCTTCCGTAATGGATACATCCCCATTCATTCCCCGCCGGAAGAAATCTAATTTAGACATATCTCTTACATACGCATCCGTGGTATAAATCGACCCATCCGGATAGACATAGCCGATTCGTTTGAATCGGTAGTTTTCTGCAATATATCTTTGGGCATCAACAGTATTCTCAATATCCCCCGTTTCTCCCAATTGTGCAGCAATCCCGTATAGCAGCTGAAACCTCGCATCAAATTCCTTCTGTACCGCAATAATATTTTGTTCCGCTACGTCCCGCAGGGTATTCTGCATCTCAATCTTTAAATTATTTCGAATCTGACGGGAGCACAGATAGATTGCCCCAAAGAGCATCACCATACACACGAATACCACGACAAACGTCAGTCGTCTTACCTTTTGTTCTCTCATAAAAGCCCCTTTTCATCGAAAAAACCTATCTCTATATACTATTATACAAGACATTTTTATCTTTGCAAGATTTTCCTTAATGATGATACGGCAATTTTCTTTTATTTTGTCTCGTCTTCGTTACCTTCTCTTCCGGCTGTAGCAATCAGTGCCTTATCCACATCCTCCTCATAGTTGCGAAGAGCCACTTCAATGGGAGTAGGATCTTTGGTAATACGCCTACCGCCCACATGGTTGAAGAATAGGATAATCCCCAGAGCAAGCCCGATGGAATAAGAAATTTCCAACACGTTCAGGCCTCCCGGCTCTCTGTTCATGATCATGCGGTATACCTCTGTGAACACCTCATTGATCCCCACATCATTATGATACGCCATAATGGTGAACCCGGTTCCGAAGAAGCTGACCAGACACACAAGTACTACCTTCAGCCACTGCTGCAGACCTTTATGCCTGCTCACCTGAATCCATTCCACCAGAACATCCGGTTCCCCCACAATCTGAACCGTAATATTCGGGCATTCCTGTTCCATCAGCTCTACCATCCTCAGGACGCTGATTACACATCTTTTCACTCCATCCTTTTGAAAACGATGAATTTTCAACGCCTTCAGCTTTGCACTTATGACCGTATCCATACACCGGATACTTCCCAAATCCCTCAGATAGACATTCTGGGACTGCACCTCCACGCTTCTGTCACACTTCAGATAAACCGTCACATTATTCGAACCTGCCATATTCTCTTTCCTTCCTATTTCACCACTCGATGAAGCTCAGTCCAAAAATAAAGCAGAGAACCGCATACTTTTCCAAAGGCTACACTTAAAATTGCAAGCCCGATACCATGCCTGAAAGAAATCCGTCTGGTAAAAATCGGAATGCTGTCCAGCATTTCTGCTATGGCCAGGGCAAGGCAACCGATGAACATACCGCTGAACACTCCAAAAATCACCTGTGCAAAGGTGCCAAGAGCCTCCCACAGTCTCCGGTATTCCGGAAGCCTTTGCTGCCAAAAGGCTGCAAACCGGCTGTATTCCGGGAAAACGCTGAGAAATGAGCCTACAACCGTTCCCAAAATCACCATTTCCTCATAAAGCAATACCTTATTAGCCGTATGTGTCTTTCCGGCAAAACGCGGCACCAGGCCCACCGCTACCAAAACGGTGAAAACGCCTGCTGCCGCCAATATCCCATAGCTTGCCCCTATGATTGCCAAAAAAATCGATTTCATTTCTCTTCCTCCGAACCTATGCTTCGAGTCGCATCACTTTCAGTCAGTATGTCCGAAGAAACTCAAATTCATACAAAAATCATTCCCATAACGGTACAAAGCTGATATTCAGATCCACATTTCCTTTGATCCCGTCCACTTTTCCCTTATCACTGTACTGCCACACATCATATTCGTAGGGATAATAGAAATCGGAATTATAATAAGCGAACCATTTATCATAGCTCTCCAAATCCTCCAGCTTCAGCTTCAGAGCTCCCATTTCCATATTATGATAAATCATGGGAGTATACCCGGCATTCTTTACAGTCTCACAGAAAAGTGCTGTCAGACTTGTCCGCTCTTCCGCCGTCAAACGATTCATACGCCCGTCAGCACCGGATACCAGCTCCACATCAAAAACCACCGGGCATTCGATTTTATAAGGTGCAATTTTCTGCAATACAAAATCCGCTTCCTCCAAAAGCTCTTCCTCATTGATTGCCTGAGAGTACACATACACACCTACCTTAATACCGGCGCTCAGGGCACCCTTGATATTTTTCTCAAAATATTCATCCTCAACCAGTTTCCCCGTACCATAACCACGCAATGCCACGCGGATAAAGGCAAACTCCACACCATCCTCCGCGACCTTGCTCCAGTCAATGCTTCCCTGATGCTTCGACACGTCAATCCCCTTATGGGATATTACCTGTCCCTCCTGCATATATTGGAGTTCACCGTTTTCCATAATATTCAGGTAGGCCTCATCATAGGCATTCTTTTTCAATGCATTGTTAACCGGTACAAAATGATACCGTCCGCCGCTTGCCAGCACCAGATTCTCAGGATAAAAAAGGCGCAAGGTCTCAATGGTTGATACACCGTCCTCAAGCTTTTGCTTAATATCCTCTAACACCTTCTCTTCTGCCTCATCTGCCGCGCGTCGGAGCTGACTTTGGAACTCTGCGTCTGCCTCTTTAAGCCTTACATCCAGCTCCTGCTGAGTATATGTAGCTTCGGCCATGACATCCTGCACCTCATTTTCCTGTGCCTTCTCCAGGATTACCATTCCCAGATACATCACTGCCACCAACAGAAGCAGGCATCCTGTCAACCCCATAATTACAAAAGCCGTCCGGCGTCCGCTTCTCCTCTTTCTTTTCCTTTTCTTTGTCCGTCTCTGATCCGCATATTGCATTTTTCCTTCATCATACTGTTCATACTGTTCATCCTTTATCTCAATAATATCCAAATTCATTCTCTTTCTCCCCTATTGTTCGATATGCTGCATTTCCTCTTTCAGGCTACTATAAAAGCTCCTATATTCATGATAATCGAAAACAGGTCGAAAAAAAAGTAAATATTGTGGATTTAATAATTTTTTAAGGTATCGGCACTATCCCACCCGTTCCCGAAGGCGCAGCAGGATTTTCTTCTCCAGACGGCTCACCTGTACCTGACTGATTCCCAACAGGCCTGCAATCTCCATCTGCGTCTTATTTTGGAAATAGCGCATACAAATCAAATCCCTTTCCTTTGTTTCCAGACCATCCAGTAACTGTGTTAATAACAAATGATCCAGCAGCCTGTCCTTTTCTTCATCCATACAGGCATCAGTTCCGTTTCCCAGACTGCTTCCCACACAGCCCCGTTCTCCCTGCACCACCTTGTCCACCAGATACATTTCGCTTCCGTCGTCCTGATGAACTGCACTGTACAAGGATTCCACCTCCACTGAGGCCTCCATTGCAAGCACAATGTCCTCCTCAGGCAACGCGGCTTCCTTCACCAGCTCCTGCATAGTAGGCTCCCTTTTCAGCGCCGCCTGCAGACGCTGCCTTGCCATA
Source organism: uncultured Acetatifactor sp. (assembly GCA_964403845.1). Lineage (GTDB taxonomy): Bacteria > Bacillota > Clostridia > Lachnospirales > Lachnospiraceae > Acetatifactor. Next base: position 3,229 of record CAYOHU010000078.1, on the reverse strand, counting down.
CTGACCTTCAGCCCGTTTTCCTTAATGGTTCTTGATACCTTTACCGGTCCGTCATCCCTGAGAAAACGCTTAATTTCCCCTGTTATCATGGGCACAGCATAGGTAGAAAATTTTACTCCAATGCTCAAATCAAATTTATCAATAGCCTTCATCAAACCGATTGTTCCAATCTGAAACAAATCCTCCATATCATGTCCTCTGCCTGCGAAACGCCTCACAATATGGTGAACCAAGCCCAGATTTCTCTCTATCAGTACCTCTCTTGCCTGCTTATCTCCCGCCTGTGATCTTTCGATTAGTACTGACAGCTCCTCCATACTCTAATCCTCACTGTCTATCCAGGAACCGGCATTAATCTTTTTCTTCATGCGTACCGTAGTCCCTACATCCGGTTCGCTCTCAACCTCCAGCTCATCCATGAAGGCCTCCATAAAGGAAAAGCCCATTCCGGAACGCTCCAGGTCCGGTCTGCCCGTATAAAGAGGCTCCATTGCCTGCTCAATATTCTCGATTCCTTTCCCCGTATCAGATACCTCAATATGTAAGACACCCTCTTCCAAGACGCAATACAGCCGCACCTTTCCGGGGTGTAAGGCATAATCGAAGGGCTTATGTTTTCCACGGAGTCCGTAGCCATCCAGATTCTCATACCCATGAATGATCGCATTCGTCACTGCCTCCGATACTGCCGTTTTTATATCTGCCATTTCATCCACGGTAAGATTCAAATGAGACACAAACGCAGCGACCGCCGTTCTGGCAAAGCTCTCGTTACTCGAAACTGCATCAAACACAATCTCCGCTTCGTTTTTTACCGCAATCCTATTCATATTTTTCCTCTCCTTAACTGCAGCCTATCGCCTGCTCGAATTGATTCCATTTATAACTGTTTAAGCCAATACTTCTACCACCTTGGTAAGTCCGGACATTGTCAGCATCTTTTGTATCTGTCTGTCCACATGAATCACATATACTTTTCCCCCAAAGCAGGCAATCTTGCGATATCTTCCCATGATGATACCGATTCCGGACGAATCCATAAATCGTGTATCCTCAAAATCAAAGACCACGTGCTGCACCTCGTCCTGCAAAATATATTTGTCCGCTTTCTCGCAGATATAGGCGGCACGATAGTGATCCACTTCTTCCGGCAACCTGACCATCAAACAATTGTCGATAATTTGAAAATCTTCCATTTTTTCCCCTTTCTACCCTGCACAACATAAAAAAGGACCTACAAACCTTTCCGTCTGTAAATCCTTTTCTTCGGTATCTCTATTCTTTATCTCCTGCGCTTACGTTCCTTATTCGCCCACAAGCTCGTTTCTGTAATTCTTTGCCCTCCCGGCAAGCTTCTTATTCCCCTGCAAGCTCGTTTCTGTAATTCTTTGCTCTTCTGGCAAGCTTCTTATTCCCCTGCAAGCTCGTTTCTGTAATTCTTTGCCCTCCCGGCAAGCTTCTTATTCCCCTGCAAGCTCGTTTCTGTAATTCTTTGCTCTTCCCGCAAGCTTCTTATTCCCCTGCAAGCTCGTTTCTGTAATTCTTTGCTCTTCTGGCA
>CAYOHU010000078.1:0-1571 GCA_964403845.1 uncultured Acetatifactor sp. | reverse complement strand
GCAAGCTTCTTATTCCCCTGCAAGCTCGTTTCTGTAATTCTTTGCTCTTCTGGCACGTTCCGTGCCCGGGAACAGTTCCACAACCTTGTCATATGCGGCTATCGCATTTTCATTATCCCCGCTCTTGCGGTAAGTCTGCCCCAAAAAGTACAGGGCATCCACATTGGTTTCATCATACTGAAAGGCTCTTGTAAGATTCTCCGCAGCAACCGCATAATCTCCCGACTCGTAGGCACTATAGCCTGTCGCATAATAGTTTACCGATACCTCCGGTCCGATGGTGACAAGCAATGTATCGTACAATTTCTGAAATGCCTCTGAAGTCGCATCAACAGCAATGGACTGTGCAATATTTTCCAAATTAGCTGCGGTCTGAATCACATCACCGGACTCCAGATATGCTGACGCAGCAATCAACAGGCTATCTACGGTCTGCAGGGTTCCGCCGACTCCCACGCATGCCTCCAGCTCCTGATTCAGATTATTGATCTCTGTCTGCAGATCTGAAATCTGATTCTCCAGCTCCTGAATGCGCGATGTTTTAGCATCCATCTTATTTCCAATCTCTGTAATGGTATCCTGCGCCTTATTATTCGCATCGGAGACTGCCGCCGGCATCACCAAAAAATACATTGAGGCCAGACCGATGACCAAGCCAATACCAATATTGACCAAAGTCGATACGCCACCCCCCTTTGGTTCTTTCACATTTAATGGTTGGATGATAATCTCGTTATCTGTCTGGTAGCGGACCACCTCTTCTTTTTTATGTTTCCCTGCCTGCTTCACATTCTCATCCGGCAGTAACATCCGCTCAACTTCCTTCATATAGCGAAGTGTCAAGGTGTTATTCCTGTCAATATCCATGCACTTTCTCAGTTCTCTCTGCGCACGTTCCCACTGCTCACCATCCACATATAATAGTGCCAGCAGCTGATGCGCACGAATAAATTTCGGGTTCAGAGAAAGAACCTTCTTCAACTGAATTATTGCAAGATCTTTACTGTCCTGCATGCAGTACACTAAAGCCTGATTATACTTCTTGATGGTCTGATTAATGGAATCCAGACGAGTGGCATTTGACTGCACTGTATTGATATAGTCATCCGCAATATTTTTCTCTGCGCGCAGATTCTTACTGATCACCCACTCGCTTAAGGCGGCAACCACTTCACCCATCTCAAAATAAACCAGACCCAGGAGGTTGCGAGCCTCAATATTATTCTTGTTAAATTTTAAACTCTGCCGCAAACTGGTAATTGCACCCGATAAGTCTCTTACTCCGGCCCTCTCCAGACCTTCGTTATAAAACATGTTGGAAACATACATTATCTTCTTATACAGAGATACATCTGCTCCGCAGGCGGTACAAAAATCATGTTCTGATAAATGGCGTCCACAATTATAACAAAACATGCTTTCCCTCCTACTGTTCGTCTTCTTTCTCTTCCGATTCCTTTACCATCTTTACCAACAGATCTGCAACATCAGTCAAATCCTGATTGTAAATTGCCTCCGCTGCATCCTCCACCTCAAGGCTGGGATGAAATTTCTTCAGTTCCTCTTCAAAA
>CAYOHU010000077.1:0-7440 GCA_964403845.1 uncultured Acetatifactor sp. | reverse complement strand
ACCGCATCCACTATATAATGATACTGTGAAAAATCAAATTGCCCTGAGGTCTCCGGCAGATAAAAGCACTTATGAGCATTCACTGCTGCCTCGGGATTAATAGATAAAATCCGCTCCCGCATCACATCCACTTTATCTCTTCCCACAGTATCCTGCGTTGCGATAATCTGTCTGTTTAGATTGGAAAGCGCCACTGTATCATTATCAATGATATCGAAGATACCCACGCCGCTCCGGGCCAAAGCCTCTACCACGTATCCTCCGACACCTCCGACCCCGAAAACCGCCACTCGGGAGTTTCTCAATTTTTCAATTCCTTCTTCCCCTATCAGCATCCGGGTTCTTACAAACTGCTCCTGCATCTCTAATCTCCCCATAATTGGGATTGTCCCTTTACTTTATCTTTTACATTAAGGGAGACAACATCCGAAGGCATTTTCCGGCCAGCCTCACCCATAATTTCTGTTTTTTATAATCCTCAATACTCACTTCCTGACATTGCTTCAACGTCTCTGCAAAATCCTGCTTAATCACAGGGATCTCCGAATTGCGATACAGAAAGGCTGCACACTCAAAATGATGATACAAGCTTCTGTAATCCAGGTTCAGGCTTCCTACTACCGCCTTCTCATCATCACACACAAACACCTTCGCATGTACAAAGCCCGGGATATATTCATAGATTTTTACTCCCGCCTCAAGCAGCTCGTTATAATAGGTCTTAGCTAAAATAAACGCATACCTTTTATCGGGAATATGAGGCATTATGATCAAAACCTCCACCCCGCGTTTGGCAGCGTAGGTCAGTGCCTTCATCATTTCATAATCCAGAATCAAATAGGGGGTCATGATATAAACATACTGTTTTGCCGTATTCAGAATGTCCAGATACACTCTCTTTCCCACCCGTTCTTCCCCATAGGGGCTTGCGCTGTAGGGAATCACATAACCATCCCCTAAAGGTTCTTCACACCGGGGGACTTTGTACTTTGCATAATCCTCCGCCTTCCGTTCGGATACATTCCACATTTCCAAAAACATGTATGTAAATCTCTCCACTGCTGCTCCGCGCAACCGGATTGCTGTATCCTTCCAATGTCCGAAGCGCACCTTGCGGTTAATATATTCATCCGCCAGATTCGTTCCTCCCGTAAAAGCTACCTTTCCGTCTATCACCAAAATCTTTCGATGATCCCTATTGTTATAACGGGAAGAGAAAACAGGCTTAATGGGTGAAAACACCTTACACCTGATCCCTTCCTTCTCCATAATTTTTGGGTAAAAATCAGGTAATAAGTAGAGCGAACACATGCCATCATACATAAAACGAACCTCTACTCCTGCCTTTGCCTTCTCTTTTAGGATATCCAATATTGCATCCCACATACAGCCCTCTTCCACAATGAAGAATTCTAAGAAGATAAAATTTTCAGCCTTTCTCAGCTCCTCCAAAATGTCAGGAAACTGAACCTCTCCTAAGGGGTAGTATGTAATCTGAGTATTCCCGTATACCGGGCTGTTATCACAGGCAAGCATGTAATCCGCAAATTGTCCCGTATGAACATCTTCCGCAATAAGGCTCCTCTTAACCTCCGGATCCTGAACGATATATTTCTGAGCATGCCCGAATAATTCTCTCAACCTCTTCTGCAAGACCCGCGTGTCCACCTGTGCTGTAATATAGAGATAAAACAAGGCACCAAATACAGGAAATATGGTAATCGGAAGCATCCACACCAATTTCAGATCAGGAGTACCCTTGGCGGTAAAAAGGTGTAACACCACTATGGCACTGACCACCGCGAACAAGCCATACACAATATAGCTGTATTCCCGCAGCCACAGAAAACTGACATACATAAAAGCGAACTGAGCCACAAACGCCAAAAGTACGATCAACGTTCTTCCATATATCAGTGTTTTGATCTTCTTTATCTTCTTTTTCCGACCTTCTTCCTTCTTCATACTTCCCTCTGTCTTTCCTGATTCAAAAAGAGAAGCACAAGGAATTCTCCCATGCCTCTCCGTATCTGTTGACAATTATTCAAACTCCTTAAATCTCTCATAAATGCTTTCATACTGATTCACAATTTCTATATATCGATCCATCGTGTCATTTCTTTGTTTCTCATAATTACGAATAATGGTATTAAAATTACCGGTTGCCACCTGCACGACCTTGCTGCAAATCTTGCCATTATCAGCATCCGACTTCAGAATCTCCTTCACCTTCTCCGGTGCAAAGGAATCCTTGTAGCTTCTCTTTCCATATAATGCGCTCAGAATATCAGCCACAGCGGTAATGCGCTCCAACAGCGTTATCTCTTCGCCCTTGAGCCCCTTCGGATAACCTGTACCATCCAGCTTTTCATGATGTTTGGCTGCAACATTGACAATCTGATCATCAAAGATACCTCTCAGAATCTTGTCCGAAATCACAACATGAGCCTTCATGACCTTCATCTCGTCATCAGTCAGTCTTCTGGGTGCCTCCAGAATGGAAAGGGGAATCACAATCTTACCGATATCATGCATTAAAGACCCATAATACAAAATCTGCAAATCCCTTGCCGATACTCTCATCAATCTCCCGATTTCCACTGCAAAGGTCTTCGTGGCCATAGTGTGCAATACGGTCTGTTGGCTTCGAAAATCAATGGCATAGATCAGCATTTCCAAAAAACCTTTCTTTTGCTTTTCCGTGAATCTCACTGTTTCAAACAATTCAGAAAGCTCTTTTCGATATTCGTCTGTTTTTAACTTGTTTAAGAAAGAAAATCTTGCCTGGGCATTATAGAATACTTCCAAGGCCTTTGCCGAGAAATCGATATTCACCTTCTTCGCAAAATAGTCCTGCTCCATACCATGCCCTTCCATGCGCATGAACACATCCATCTTGTCAGCCAAGGTAAGATATTCCGTCGCCTTCATCTGACTACTCTTAATTCTTGTATGAAGAGAATACGGCAAATGATGATATAACACAATCTCAGCCATATCATCAACAGGTGACAAATACTTCAAAAAAAGATAACCATAAACCGAATGAGCCCACACATTATTGAACTCGTACTGTACGATATCTCCCTGATACCCCGTTTTCAGCATTCCGATATCATGCATCATTCCAACCAATGTGTACTCAGCAAGCTCCACATCTGTATAAAGTCCATCTGCCTTCAGCATATTATAAAAAATATATGCCGTTATCTCTCCATGGAGCAAAATCTTATTGTCCATGAACCCCAATGTTCTACGCATGACATTATATACATTTGAAGTTGTAATTAACTCTTTTGAGGTTGTTGTTCGCTCTTTGGTCATATACTCCGGTCGCGTCTTTCCTATTAATCAAACTAATTGCATTTTAGCATACTTCTGTTTCGGAATCTACCAAAATCTTTGTTCTTTTCGCGTTTTTCAAGCTGCGCAGATAGAAAAAGACTGTAATCACTGCTCCCAATAACCAGGAACACAGGAGGGAAAGAAATACACATTCCTGACGACCGTTGGGCAGCTCAGGCGTTCTGGTCAGATATGCAATTCCATAGGCTACCGGCACACGCACAGCCACCGTAGTAAATAAGGAAATCCACATAGGGGTCATCGTATCACCGGCTCCACGCATAACACCGGATAAGCTCTGCGTCACTGCCATTGCAATGTATCCCACTGCAATGATGCCCATCATACGTCTGCTCAGCTCTACCAGTTCTGCAGTCTCCGTAAAGATTCCCATCAGCATTTTGCCGAATATGAGAATCAGGCCGGTCAACACCGTTGATGTCAATACGGCAAGCAGAGTTCCCTGCTTAGCTCCCTTGGTCACACGTTCAGGCTTTTGGGCTCCCACATTCTGACCTGCATATGTAGTCATTGCAGTACCAAAAGAGAGATTCGGAAGCATTGCAAAACCATCCACACGCATAACGATTACGTTAGCTGCGATAAATGCCTCGCCAAAGCTATTTGTTAAGGATTGTACTATAATCATTGCCATGGAAAAAATTGCCTGCGTCAATCCGGAGGGAAGTCCCAGCTTAATCATATTACCGGAATACTTGCCCTTCAGCTTCAGGTATCGGGGCTTCAAATCAAAAATGTCGGTCATCCTCGCTAATCGCAACAGACAAAGCACTGCGGAAACTGCCTGTGCAATAACCGTCGCCAATGCCACACCGCTGACGCCCATTCCCAACTCTGCAACAAAATACACATCCAGTACGATATTCAGAACCGTCGCTACCAACAGATATATTAATGCAAAAAAAAGCATCTCCCAAGCCTCTTAAGACACCACTTAAAATATTATAGTATGCACTTCCCACCGATCCGAGAAACATAATCATCAGATACGAGTCGCACCAGTCAATAATACTTTCCGGCGTATCCAACAGAACCAGCAACGGTCGCACAACGATCAATGATGCTACCATAATAATCACCACTGCAAGAGCCGTAAGCGTAATGCAATTGCCAATTGTATGGGAAAGCTCCTCTCTCTGTTTTGCTCCGAAGTACTGGGCAACCATGATACTGGCTCCCATACTGATGCCCATAAACAATACCAGCAGGAGATTTAAAATGGGACCTGCGCTTCCAACTGCTGCCAGTGCATTATCACCCACATATTTTCCAACCACAATACTATCCACCGTATTGTACAACTGTTGGGCAATATTACCGATCAACATGGGGATGGTGAAAATTACAATTTGCTTCCACGGTTCCCCAACCGTCATATCCGTTGCCTGAAATAATTTCTTAATTTTTTCAATCATAACTTCTTCCACCTTCTCTGCACGCTCTCCCGTGCAGGCTTTTTCTATGTCGTTTATAATTTAGATACCGCAATATTTTAAGATATTCTTTTCAAAAAGGCAAGTACCGAAAAACGGCCTTTTATTCTATTTTCAATTTCTATAGCTGTTTGAAATGGTATAATTTTAAAATAATTTGCTAAAATATCTTTTATTTTGCGTCAATTTGTTATAAAATATGATTAAAGCAAGAACATTGTGCATACGTTCCAAAAATAGCCTAGGCAATTGCGGATCATAAAATATTCTGAATTCTATACGCCGAATAAACTTTTTTCGAAAGCACGCTCTGTAGTACCTTCTTTAGAAATGGTTTCTTCTGCACATAGAATTGCCATTTTTTGGAGTTTCGCAATCGCCTAAAAATCAGCTACACGAAAGGAGAACTTCGCTATGAAATATCAAATTGGAAAAAGTGGCAATTCACAACCGGAGAGCTGTGTGAACGAAGCCACAAGGTCATTTCATAATCCCAAATTAATTCTATATTTTTCGCCGGTGAATCATTTTCACGAATACTCCGAGCTTTTGCATGAGAAATACCCGGATACTATCTGTATGGGTGCAACAACGATTGCATGCATTAGTAAAGATGGTGCCTCTTCATCCGGTCTGATGGCAGTGGGCATTGAATCCGGCATTTCCTGTAGTGCGGGCGTATTGGAGGATGCCGATACTTATCCGATTAAATACACCGACAGGATTGAAAATTGTGTGAAACAATTAGGGAACAGGAATAACAGCATCTGTCTGGAATTTACTACTGCGCTAAAATGTGCAGAGGAATCTGTATTATCTGCACTGAATTCAGTATTATCGGATTATAATATTCCGGTATTCGGTGGTTCTGCCGGGGATGATGCTTCGGGAGCAGTAACATATGTTGCCTTGAACGGAAAAGTATATGAAAACAGCAGTACCTTCTGCCTGATTCATAACGAGTCCGGTTCCATCCACATTTTCCGAGAAAATATTTACAAGCCTCTTACCGGTAATATTCTTACCGCAACAAAAGTAGACTACATAACCCGTACAGTGAAGGAATATGATCACAAGCCCGCTGCTCAGGTTTTTGCCAAAGAATTAGGTGTCCCCGAATCCGAAATCAGCAAGTATCTGGATATTAATCCAATGGGGCGTATCGTCGGTGATGATATCTATATCACAGCCAACTGTGCTCCAACCCCGGACCATGGAATGACTTACCATGCCAGAGTCTATAACAATTCACGATTGCTCGTGCTGACAGCGGATGATTACCGGGAAGTAATTGCACACACAAAGGAAAAGATTCGGAAAGAGGTTCCCAAACCCTCCTTCGCTATTATGTGTCATTGTCTTGCCAGAACGGTTATGTTTAGCAGTGCAAATTATCTTCAGGACTATGTAAAGGAAATGGGCGAAGTACTTGGTGATTATGTGGGATTTTCCGGCTATGGCGAGCAGCTTGGACACCAGCAATTTAATCAGACTATGTCTGTGATCGTATTCGAGTAGGGAGGAAACAAGAATGAAACTTTTTAAGAAACAACCGGTCAAGGCAGATGCCGAAAACACTGTAATGGCAGCTTCTCAGGAAGACAACATGATTCATATACAGTACAGCACTAAGAAATTGTTAAAACAGATGGATAGCTATATGGAGCAGGAAGTCGATGTAACACACTGTGTCGATTCTGTGCAAAGCTGCTCTGATGAGTCCCTAAAGGTATTAAACTCCATCGAAAATGCAATTACCTCTATCAGTAATAATTATAGTGTATTTACACAGTCCGCTGAGAGCATTCAGGCATCTATGGATGATACAGAAGCAACGATTACTCAGGCAAATAACAGCATGAATAATCTAACTGTTCAGATTGATAATTCCAAGCAACAGCTACAGGGTATGACTCAGACCTTTGGACAGCTTGAGGCTGATTTTGAAAAGATTACCGAATTTACCCAAAATATCACAGGCATTTCTTCCCGAACAAACTTGTTGGCCTTGAACGCTTCCATCGAAGCGGCACGTGCCGGAGAAGCCGGAAGAGGCTTTGCCGTAGTTGCCGAGCAAATCCGTGAGCTTTCTTCCTCTACTGCCGAATTAGTTCATGGCATTGAGGAATCCATTCAAACCTTGTACGGAAGCCTGGAAAACCTGCAAAGCGAAATTGCAAAAACGGCTGATTTAATCCAAAACAATATCGACCATGCCAATGATGTAAAGCATAGCTTTAACAGGGTAAAGGACAGCACCTGTCAAGTTAAGGAAACGAATCTTCATATCGCAAATGAAATTGGAGGCATGCAGGCAGAAATCAACGTAGCAGTCCAGGAGGTTGCTTCCACGAGAACTGCAATAGAAAGCATTCGGAACGAGATTAACACCTTAAATAAAAAAAGCGGTTTGAAATCTGTTTCCATATGTGAAGTAATGGATATTCTTCATCAGATGAACAATATCGCAAATGAACAGTAAACCAAAATCAAAAGTTTTGAATTGTGCTGCAAAAGGAGCAGACAAGTTTGAAATAATACGATCGATAATGGGGCTTCCGATAAAATGACGGAAGCCTCATTTCTCCTTTTATTCCTGATGCATTATCAGCAGTTTCTCCCAGCGAAATCAATTCCATAT
>CAYOHU010000076.1:0-7517 GCA_964403845.1 uncultured Acetatifactor sp. | reverse complement strand
CCACCCATATTGCGCATTTGCTTCATGCTTTCCAGATAATCCTCAAAATCGAATTTCCCCTTCTTCATGCGACCGGCCATCTCACGACCTTTCTCTTCATCGATATCGATGTTCGCCTGCGCCTTGTCAATCAGGGAAAGCACATCTCCCATTCCCAGAATTCTGCTTGCCATTCGATCAGGATAAAACTGCTCCATATCGGAGAGCTTCTCACCCATGCCCACATATAGAATAGGCTTTCCTGTGACTGCCTTAATTGAAAGTGCCGCACCACCTCTGGTATCTCCGTCCATCTTGGTAAGAACCACACCATCAATTCCAATCCGGTCATCAAACTGTTTTGCCACGTTCACGGCATCCTGACCTGTCATGGCATCTACCACCAAGAGAGTCTGATGCACGGAAATCTGTTCTTTGATATCCTGAAGCTCCTTCATCATGTCCTCATCCACATGAAGACGACCTGCAGTATCTAAGATTACCACATTGTGACCATTCTTCTCTGCATAGGTAATTGCTTCTCTTGCGATTTCCACAGGCTTGTGCTCAGTTCCCATCGAAAACACGTCCACTTCCTGCTTTTTACCGTTAATCTGCAGCTGTTCAATGGCAGCAGGTCGGTAAATATCACAGGCTACCAAAAGGGATTTCTTGCCTTTTAATTTTAACTTACCGGCAATTTTTGCTGTGGCTGTGGTCTTACCTGCACCCTGAAGTCCCGCCATCAGAATGACAGTGATTGCTTTACCGGGCTGCATAGCTATCTCAGTAGTCTCACTGCCCATTAATGCGATCATCTCTTCATTTACGATCTTAATAACCATCTGACCGGGATTCAGACCATTCATTACGTCCTGCCCCACAGCTCTCTCTTCCACAGCCTTCACAAACTGCTTAACAACCTTGAAGTTAACATCCGCCTCCAAAAGTGCCATTTTAACCTCTTTCAAAGCGGTTTTGACATCCTCCTCCGTCAGACGCCCCTTACTGCGCAGATTCTTAAATACATTTTGTAGTTTGTCTGTCAAACTCTCAAATGCCATCGGCTATTCCTCTACCATTCCTTCATTAATTCCTGTGAAAGCTCGCAAATCCGCTTCATCCGTTCCGCATAATCCGCTTCAGAATTGCAATTCTGAGCCAATGCCATAACTTCACCTATTTTACGTTTGGATTTTTCGAAACGCTCCACCAGATGAAGCTTATTCTCATAGTCCTGCAATATCTTATCACAGCGCTTTATCAAATCGTGCACTCCCTGTCTGCTGATTCCCTGCAACTCTGCGATTTCGCCAAGCGACATATCTTGAAATACAGCATCCTCGTAAATAGTGCGCTGATGTTCCGTCAGGAGTTCACCATAAAAATCATACAACAGAGCCTGTTCAAAAATCTTTTCCATGTCTCCATCACCTTGGCTATCATACTATAGAAAAAACAGAGTGTCAAGTATTTTTTCTTTACACCCTGTTTTTCTTGTATAACAATCCATTGTCCCTCAAATTTCTACAGCTTCTCACTGAGATAGCTCTTATAACCTTCCCCGAAAATCTCCGTAGCACTGGTCACGATCATAAATGCCATCAAATCTTCTTCCTTCACAATTTCCTCCGCCTTCGGAGCCAATTGTTTCCTCATTACACACATAATAATATTCTTATCCCTACCGCTGTATGCACCAGAGCCCTGCATATAGGTTGCGCCGATATCCAATTCCTCCAGCAGTCGTCCGGCGATAGCATCCGGATGATCACTGATAATATAAATTACCTTTGCACCATCGCGTCCATACAGCACCACATCCAACAGAAATGATGCAGTGAACACGACCAATCCCGCGTACAATGCTCTGTCAATATCCTTAAAAACAAATGCGGACAGGATAACGACTGCCATATCCAGTATTAAGTACAAGAATCCGGTCTTTAAATGAGGCAACCTGAAACGAAGCACCTTAATGATAATATCCATTCCCCCAGTAGTTGCACCTGCTTTAAATACCCAGCCCAACGCCAATGCCATCAGTCCGGCGCCTGCAAGTGCCGCAAGAAACGGGTCAGTGGTTAATGCGCCCACAGGAGTCAGCAGATTCGTAAAAGCGGAGGTAAGCACCGTACAATAAATAGTAGATAGAATAAATCTTCCGCCAAACCTCCATGCCCCTAACAGTAATATAGGGATATTAAGCAGTAAAATCCATGTGCCGGTCTCAACGCCGGTGATACGATTTAAAATAATGGAAATCCCAGTCACACCGCCGGGTGCCAGAGAATTGGGATCCAGAAACAAACTAATGGCAGCCGCATAAAGAAATCCGGCTACCGTTATCACAAAATAATCCCTTGCTCTCTTACGCACTGTCTTTTTTCCCGGATAATGAACATCTTTTTCTGTTTTCGTTCCCATAATTCTGCCTCTTTTTCCCTGCTGATTCAGAGCTTATACCGTCTGACTCACGTAACACAAAGCCTTCCAGGTCACCCAATTGCTATTATGTCCGATTTCCGTTCGGAAATACAGCGAAGTTCGCACAGAGTATTATGCGGACTTTTCGGCATCAAAATTAAATATTGGTCCTTACTACCTTCGGTTTATAGCCTTCGTTTTCCAAAGCATCCATAATCTGTTGTTTATGCTGGGTTCCGAACGCTTCTAAAGTAATACGCAGCTCAACCGCCGCATTTCTGTTGATAGAAACGAACTGATTATGCTCCAGCTTAATTACATTACCGCTGACACCGGCAATGACAGAAGCCACTCTGGAAAGTTCACCCGGCTTATCAGGAAGCAAAACGGATACGGTAAAAATTCTGTCACGCAAAATCAAACCCTGCTGCACAACGGAGGACATGGTAATCACATCCATGTTCCCACCGCTCAAAATAGATACCACCTTTTTCCCCTGTACATTTAAATGTTTTAAAGCCGCTACAGACAAAAGGCCTGAATTCTCTACAACCATCTTATGATTCTCCACCATATCCAGAAAAGCCACTACCAGTTCCTCATCCTCTATAGTGATAATATCATCCAGGTTTCGTTGTATGTATGGGAACAGTTTGCTTCCCGGTGTTTTTACTGCAGTACCGTCCGCAATGGTATTGACCGTAGGAAGAGTGGTAACCTTTCCCTCCTTGACCGATGTCTGCATACAATTTGCTCCTGCCGGTTCCACTCCGATTACCTGAATCTTAGGATTTAAAAGCTTGGCCAAAGCGGATACTCCGGTTGCCAGTCCGCCGCCACCGATTGGTACCAGAATATAATCCACCAAAGGAAGCTCTTTCACGATTTCCATTGCAATGGTTCCCTGACCGGTAGCTACTGTTAAATCATCAAAGGGATGAATGAATGTATAGCCATGCTCTTCGGCAAGCTCATATGCCTTAGCACATGCCTCATCATACACATCGCCATACAGAACCACCTCCGCCCCATAACCCTTAGTACGATTTACCTTCATCAAAGGTGTTGTGGTAGGCATCACAATCGTCGCCTTCACACCATAACATTTTGCGGCATAAGCCACACCCTGTGCATGATTCCCGGCCGAGGCAGTGATGATTCCCTTCGCGCGCTCCTCCTCTGTCAAGGTACTCATTTTATAATAAGCGCCTCTTACCTTATACGCTCCGGTAAATTGCATATTTTCCGGCTTTAAATATACTTTATTTCCCGTTTGATTACTGAAATAGTCACTGTATACCAATTTTGTTTCAGATGTAACCTGCTTTACAACATCACTGGCTTCTTCAAATTTTTCCAACGTCAGCATCTGCTCTGCCATACTTAATCCCTTCCTCCTGATTAAAATTTATTCTTTTCCTTTCTCTGCAGCTTCATCCCATTCTATTTCAAATAACGCATTGACGAATTCATCGGAATCAAACTTCTGCAAATCTTCAATTGTTTCACCCACTCCGATATATTTTACCGGTACCTTCAGTTCGGATTGAATTGCAACCGCAATCCCTCCCTTGGCCGTTCCGTCCATTTTGGTCAAAATGATACCTGTAAGCTCTGCCACCTCACCGAATTCTTTCGCCTGTACCATTGCGTTTTGTCCCGTAGTACCATCCAGAACAATCAGATTCTCACGATGTGCATCAGGGAACTCCCTGTCTATTATGCGATTCATTTTGCGGAGCTCTTCCATCAGATTTTTCTTGTTATGGAGTCTCCCCGCGGTATCAATCAACAGAACATCCACACCTCTTGCTTTCGCAGCATTTACCGCATCAAATACCACACTGGCAGGATCTGCGCCCTCGCTACCGCCAACCATTGGCACATCCGCACGTCTCGCCCATTCCGCCAGCTGGTCTCCGGCAGCAGCACGAAAGGTGTCTGCTGCTGCAATCAATACTTTTTTGCCGTTATCCTTCAGCTTTCCCGCAAGCTTTCCCACAGAAGTGGTTTTACCCACACCGTTTACACCGATCACCATAATGACCGACTGCTTGTTCTCAAAATCATAAGCTGTATCATCCACACGCATCTGTTCCTTGATGCTTTCAATCAAAAGATGCTTGCATTCCATAGGCTCCTTGATACGGCGTTCTTTTACCTCCCGCTTCAACCGTTCCACTATTGCTGCAGTGGCATTTACTCCGATATCCCCCATAATCAGGATTTCTTCCAATTCCTCATAAAAATCATCATCAATGGCAGAAAAGCCACTGAATACGGAATCAATTCCGCGAACAATATTCTCTCTTGTCTTGGTAAGTCCTTCCTTTAAACGGGTAAAAAAACCTTTCTTTCCTTCACTCATCTGATATAAATTCCTTTCCTCAAGCTGTTTGATGTACTAATCAGTTAAGTCCTTGTCAATCAGATTCACACTTACCAGAGTGGAGACGCCCTTCTCCTGCATGGTAATACCATACAGACGATCCACCTGTTCCATGGTTCCTCTTCTGTGAGTGATAACGATAAACTGGGTATTTTTTGTCAATTTATGAAGATACTTTGCAAATCGTCCCACATTGGAATCATCAAGCGCCGCCTCAATCTCGTCCAAAAGGCAGAAAGGGGAGGGTTTTAGATTCTGAATGGCAAACAAAAGAGAGATTGCGGTCAGGGATTTCTCTCCGCCGGACAGCTGCATCATATTCTGGAGTTTCTTTCCGGGTGGCTGTGCGATGATTCGGATTCCCGCTTCCAGAATATCTTCATCCTCCATCAGTTCCAGCGTTCCCTTCCCACCGCCGAATAATTCTTTAAATACTTTATCAAACTCACGATTAATCTCTGCAAACTTCTCAGTAAACTGCCTACGCATCGCCGAATCCAATTCTTCAATGATGCCCTCCAGTGTTTTCTCAGCTTCCACCAGATCATCGTGCTGTGTTTTCATAAAGGTAAATCGCTCCATTAAATTCTTGTAGTCCTCAATGGCATTTACATTAACGTCTCCCAGCTTTTTTATTTGATCCTTAAGGGAAGAAATCTCTCTCTTCATAGCAGATAGATCCGTCATCTCCTCATTGCGAAGAGCTGCCGCATCACTCAGCGTAATTTCATATTCATCCCACATATAATTAATCTGGGACTCTACGGATTCCTCCAGACGTTCCTTCTGTGCATTCAGACGATATACCTCTTTATCCAAAGCAGTCATATGCTCCGCAAGTTCTTCTCTTCTGTTAAAGAAGCTCTTCTGACCGGCACTCAACTCCTCCTTGCGTGCCATATCCTTCTTCAGCTTCTGTTCGGCCTCATTCTGTGCATCATAGGACGCGATTATGGTCTTCTCTATTTCCTGAATATTCTGCTTCTTACGCTCGGCTTCCTCTGCATTCACATTCAATGCATTCAGGATCTCATCCAGTTCTGCCTGAAAACGCTCGATTTCACCATTGATACGATCCACATTGGACTGTTTGAAGGTTTGTGTCTGCAGCATCTTCTCAACCTTCAAATCCCACTCAGCAACCTTGCCTGCTGCTTCTGTCTCAGCCAATCGTTGCTCTTCCAATTGCCGCTGGAACATTAAAATCTGCTCCTGTGTATTTTTCTCCAGGGTCTCGCTTTCCGTAAGCTCTCTTAAAATCGCTTCCTTACCATTGGTAATATCGAAAACCTGACTCTCCAGCTCCTTCTCCTCCAGCTTTAAGGATGCAACTCCTTCCTCTTCCTCTTCCATACGTTCTCTTGCCTGACTAATATTCAATCTTGCCGTATTCTGCTCGATGGATTTCCGCTGAATGTCTGCTTTCAGAGCCTCCAATTCCATACGCATCTTATTACGCTTACTCTTGGCACTTTCGATATCCTGATTAATGGTATCTATAGAGGACAAGCACCTTTTCACTTGCTTCTCCAGTTCCTCCATCTCCCGTCTGCGCCCCAAAAGATTACTGTTATTCTTAAACGCACCACCGCTGATAGCACCACCGGGAACCAAAAGTTCCCCCTCCAACGTAACCATCCGAATGCCATAGTCAAATTTTCTCGCAATCTTCACTGCGTTATCTACGTGATCAACTACAACAATGCGTCCAAGCATCGCTTTGGCAACATTACGATACTCATCATCGATATGTACCAGTTCATCAGCCATACCGATAACACCCTTCTCCTTCAGAGCTTCCGGATTCTTGAACTCCTGAGGATTAGTGATACTGGTAAGGGGCAGGAACGTGGCGCGTCCCAGGCGATTCTCCTTCAGATATTGAATCATTTTCTTGGCAGTCTCTTCGTCTCTGGTTACAATATTTTGAATGTTACCGCCAAGTGCCGTCTCAATCGCAGTTTCATATCTCTTATCTACCTTGATGATATCAGCAACTACACCAATGATTCCTTTCTCATTTTCCTTGCGTTCCATCACCTTCTTGACGCTGCCGCCATAGCCCTCATATCGTTCCGTTAAATTGGACAAGGCTTCCAGCTTGGATTTCTCCTGATGATACTTACTCTGCAGTTCACGAAGCTTTGCATCCTTGCCGGTAAGGCTCTCTCTGATTTTACCTAATTCCAGTTCGGTGGTTGCCTGCGTCTCATTCATACCTCGCAGTTCTTCCGTTACTTTTGTGAAATCATCTTCCAGCTTCTTGATTGTCTCTTCACGGGCAGCCTCATCAGATTTGGCACGCAACAGACGAGAATTCAGCTCCGCCTTACGGATATTAATCTGTTCCATCATGGTATCATAGCGTCCCATTTTGGATTTGATCGTCGCACGCTGATTCAGCTCACCGATAATGGTATTCTTACCTGCCTCAATACTATTGTTTAACTCGGTAATCTTATCCTGAATTGCCTCCAAATTTGCTTTCACTTCATTTGCTGTATCTGTTATTCCACGAACCTTCTCATCAATTTCATCCTTTTCTTCTAGAATTGCCTGCATTTCCAGATTCTTGGTATTGATCTCTCCCTGCAGGGAATTCCGTCGATTGTTCAGATGGTTTTCGCTTCCCTTTGCAGAGTTAATCTGCTCTTTCAGGACATTAATCTCTCCCTCCAACTTTCCCCTCATAAGTCCACTATCGTTAAGCATACCTCTGGAC
>CAYOHU010000075.1:0-7666 GCA_964403845.1 uncultured Acetatifactor sp. | reverse complement strand
TGAAGATGGTGTCCTCCTTAGGAGGGGGCATGGGAAGAATGCGAGAGGTTTGTGGTGCAGTCAGCGGTATGTTTTTGGTGGCAGGATATTTTTATGGTTACAAGAATCCTGAGAATTCGGCGGAAAAGAAAGCCCATTATGAGCGGATTCAGTATTTGGCTGCAAAATTTAAAGAGGAAACAGGAAGTATCATTTGCCGCGAGTTGTTGGGGGTAGATGGACAGGATCAGCGCCCGGTTCCAAGCGAAAGAACAAAAGAATATTATAACAAACGTCCTTGTGTGGAGATGGTAGGATTAGCGGTGGATGTGTTGGAAAATTACAGAAAAGAACACCCAAAATCCTGTTAGCAGTTATCTGCCCTCTTGTCAATATTCAAAAAAAACGCTATACTAAGCTGGGCAGGGAGAGATCTGCTTTGGCACAGAAAATGGAGGAAGAAAGATGAGTAAGGTTAGAACAAGATTTGCACCAAGTCCGACCGGACGAATGCATGTGGGTAATTTGAGAACAGCATTATATGCATATTTGATTACAAAGCATGAAGGTGGAGATTTCATTTTAAGAATAGAAGATACCGATCAGGAACGCTATGTAGAGGGTGCTGTAGATATTATTTATCGTACTTTGGAAAAAACGGGATTGATTCATGATGAAGGTCCGGACAAAGACGGCGGCGTAGGACCATATGTGCAGAGCGAGCGACAGGAAAAGGGGATTTATTTAGAATATGCAAAGCAGCTAGTGGAAAAAGGAGAAGCTTATTATTGTTTTTGCGATAAGGAGCGTTTGGAAAGTTTGAAGCAGACCATTTCTGGAAAAGAAATCAATATATATGACAAGCATTGTTTGCATCTAAGTAAGGAAGAAGTTGAAGAAAAATTGGCATCCGGTATACCTTATGTCATCCGACAGAACAATCCACAGACCGGTACAACCGTATTTGAGGATGAGATTTATGGAAAGATAGAAGTGGATAATGCAGAGCTAGATGATATGATTTTGATTAAATCAGATGGATATCCAACTTATAATTTTGCAAATGTTGTGGATGATCATACCATGAATATCACACATGTGGTCAGGGGAAATGAATATCTGTCATCCTCTCCTAAATATGTCAGATTATATGATGCCTTCGGATGGGAGGTACCTGTTTATATTCATCTGCCTCTGATCACCGATGAGAATCATAAGAAGCTTTCCAAGAGAAGCGGTCATGCATCCTTTGAGGACTTGCTTGAGCAGGGCTTTGTGACGGAGGCAATTGTAAACTATATTGCTCTTTTGGGCTGGAGTCCGGAGGATAACAGAGAGATTTTTTCTTTGGCGGAATTGATTCAGAATTTTGATTATCACAGAATTAGTAAATCTCCTGCGGTATTTGATATTGTAAAGCTTCGCTGGATGAACGGTGAATATCTGAAGGCCATGGATTTTGATAAATTCTATGAGTTAGCTGAGCCTTACCTGAAGAGCGTACTGACAAAGGATTATGACCTGAAGAAAATTGCAGCTATGGTGAAGACTCGTATTGAGGTGTTCCCTGATATTGCTGAGCATGTTGATTTCTTTGAAGCACTTCCTCAGTATGATATAGCTATGTATACCCATAAGAAGATGAAGACAAGCAGTGAATCCTCTCTGGAGGTGTTGAGAGAGGTTCTTCCGATTCTGGAAGCACAGGAGGATTTCAGTAATGACGGACTCTACCAGACACTTGTAAAGTATGTGGAGGAGAAAGGGTGTAAAAATGGCTATGTAATGTGGCCTATCCGTACAGCAGTATCCGGCAAGCAGATGACCCCTGCCGGTGCAACAGAGATTATGGAAATCTTAGGCAAGGAAGAATCTCTTGCGAGAATAAGAAAAGGAATTGAACTATTAGAGAATGCTTGATTGGATGAGCTTGAATCAGGCGCAGCGGGAAGCTGTGATGCATGGGGAGGGGCCTCTGCTGGTATTGGCAGGCCCCGGCTCCGGCAAGACTTTCACAATTACCCAGCGTATTTTTTTCCTTTTAGAGAAGTGCAATATTTCGCCTGAGAATATATTGGTCATCACCTTTACTAAAGATGCTGCATTGTCTATGCAGAGTCGTTTTCTGGAATTGTCTGAACAGACATTTCCTGTCAATTTCGGAACATTTCATTCTGTTTTCTACCACATTTTAAAAGAATCCCATTTTCTGGATACAAAGCAATCGAATCCAATTCTGACAGAATCCCAAAAAAAGAAGCTTCTCCTTCCAATCTTAAAAAAATATATTTCGCCGCAAGAACTTAAATCCGGACAAAACGATCTGGCGGAAGAGACGTCCATGCTTTTGTCTGCAATCAGCTTTTATAAAAATACCGGAGAAAAGGACGAAGCAGAAAGAAAGCTTTCTGAACAATTGCAATCAAATTTTCAAGGGATATTCTCTGAATATGAGAGAGTAAGAAGAGAACGGAAAATGATTGATTTCGATGACATGGTTTATGAGTGCAGGAGGGTATTGAGTAAGGATGCCGGTTTGAGAGAATACTGGCAAAACAGATTTCACCATATTCTGGTTGATGAGTTTCAGGATATCAATCCTATGCAATATGAAGTGCTTCGACTGCTTCTGAAGAAGCCATACAATATCTTTGCAGTAGGTGATGATGATCAGGCAATTTATGGCTTTAGAGGTTCCAAACCCGCCTGTCTGAAACAATTTGTAAAGGATTATCAGGCAAGTCAAATCTGTCTTAATATCAATTACCGAAGCAGACAGGAAATTGTTAAGGTATCTCAGACTATTATAAACGAGAATCGGGATCGTTTTCCAAAGCAATTGAATGCATCCTTGGATAAAGCCTGTATGGAATATGACGGAACGCCTCCGATAAGGCTGCATGCCTTTGAAGAACGAGAGCAACAATATCAGTATTTACTTGCAAGACTGCGAGAACAGAAGAAGGAAAAGAGTATCGGTGTTCTTTTCCGAACCAATTCTTATATGCAGGCTCTTGCAACAAGGCTTAGCAAGGAAGGTATCCCGTATCTTATGAAGGAAAAATCAAAGAGTATCTATGAGCATTTTCTGGTGAAGGACATTATTGCTTATATCAAGGTAGCATCCGGTCAGGGAAGCAGGGCATTGTTCTTGCAAATTATGAATAAGCCCTCCCGGTATATTAGCAGAGATTCCCTTGGGTTAGGGGAGGGAATGCCGGATTTTGACCGAATCATGCAGTATTATCATAGTAGGGAAAAGAATTCACAGAATATACAGGTGCTTCAAAAGCTTGAAAAATGGAAGAAACAGATGGAATATCTGTCAAAGCTGTCTCCGTTTCCGGCAGTACAGTTTATCAGAAAGGGGATTGGGTATGATAATTATTTAAGGGAGAAGGCTCTGGGGAAAAGAGCACAATTACAAGAATGGGAGGAGCTGCTTCATTGGCTTTCAACGGATGCAGCACAATACAAAACCATGCAGGAATGGGTAGAGGCACAGGAGCAGTATACGAACTTATTGGAACAGGATAAGAGGAAGGCGCTACCGACAGAAGAGTCTGTAATTTCACTTATGACCGTTCATGCATCCAAAGGGCTGGAATTTGACACTGTCTTGATACCTGACTGCAATGAAAAAATATACCCTCACGGAAATATGCCTGATGAGAAGCTTTGCATGGAGGAACGACGTATCTTTTATGTGGCAATAACCAGAGCAAAAGAAAGCCTGGAGCTTCTGTACCTTACAGGTACAAAGGAACGCCCCAAGCTTCCGTCAAGATTTTTAAACAAATTATTGAAACAATCTGAAAATCATTCCTCAACTAATTCATCAAACTCGCAATTGTCCAAATATTCGTCGAATGCGTCAGCAACCCTTTCATATTCTTCGTCATCCTCAATGTATCGCAGTTCCGGCTCTTCATTAGGATCATCCGGATTTTCACTGTATCCGTAGAACCATACCTCGCCGTCCTCGTTCTCACCCTCTTCGTTCAGAGGAAGAAGAGCAATATAGTCCTTGCCTTCTGATTCAAGGATGGTAATGACAGCGCAGTTTACAACAGCACCATCCTCCAGCTCTAATTCAACGGTCATTTCTTCATCATTAAAATCGTTATTTTTTGCCATAAGTATCCTCCATTTCGCTGCCTTCAGCCGGTTGCAGAATATACCCGGCAACCAGCTGACAGGTACGTAACTTGTTTTATGATATAAGTATAACCGCTTGTGATTTTTCATGCAATACATTATAATTAATATATATTTCTGACTGGAAAAGATTCTGATTGGAATCGGCAGTGAAGGAAGAACGGAGGTCGCAAGGACAGGTATGAATATGCAGATAACGCCATATCCTCTGGGAGCACATTGTGAGGGAAAAGGAATTCGATTTTCCTTTGTCTCTGCGAAGGAAGACTGTGGAATCATAATATATGACAGAAAAACAGAAACGGAATTAGAGAGGATTCCGTTTGATCCTCAGCATAAAATCGGAAATGTATATTGCGCTTTTGAAACAAAGTACCGTGCTGCGGATATTTTGTATCAATTTTATGAGGGAACTTCGATAGTGGAGGATGAAAGAGCTGTGATGCTTGCAGGAGTCCCTCCCTATGGAAAAGCCGCAGGCAATACGAAATTCAAGGCGGGGCTTGTGACAGATTCGTTTGACTGGCAAAATGACAAGAATCCGAAAATCCCTTATGAAAATTGCATTGCCTATTTATTGCATGTAAGAGGCTTTACTAAGCATGCCTCATCGAGAATAAGGGCGGCAAAGCGTGGCACCTTCCGTGGAGTGATGGAGAAGCTTTCTTATCTTCAGGAAATCGGAATTACAACGGTGGAGTTGCAACCGGCATATGAATTTAGTGAGGTGGCAACAAAAGAAGAGAGAAGCAGAAATTTGCCATATTATGTCCGGGGAGAGGAATCGGATTCTTTGGAGATATCCAAGGTAAATTATTGGGGATACAAAAAGGGCTATTATTATACACCAAAGACTGCTTATGCAGCCGGGACTCCGGTTACGGAATTCAAGGAGCTGGTAAGAGAGCTTCACAAATATGGAATGGAGCTTGTTATGCAGTTTTATTTCCCAAAGGAAGTATCTATTATGGAAATCCCGGAAATTCTGCGCTTTTGGGTAACAGAGTATCATGTGGATGGCTTTCATTTGATGGGGGAGAACCTGCCTGCGGATCTATTGGCTGCCGACCCGGTATTGGCAGACAGCAAGCTCTGGTATGATCAATTCTCGACGGACTGTATTAGTGAACGGAAGGAAGAGGAAAGGCGCTCTAATCTGGCTATTTATCAGGATGACTATCTGTATACGATGCGTAGGTTCTTAAAGGGGGATGAAGATATGGTAAAAGCGGTTATGTACCATATGCGCCATGTTCCCAATCAAACCGGCAGGATTCATTATATGTCTAATTATTACGGAATGACCTTAATGGATATGGTATCCTATGACCGGAAGCATAATGAGCAGAATGAAGAAGAAAATCGGGATGGAAATGATTATAATTGCAGCTGGAACTGCGGGGAGGAAGGAAACACACGCAAGAAAAAAATTAACAGTCTGAGACTCAGACAGGTGAAAAATGCCATGTGTATGCTCCTGCTTAGTCAGTCAACTCCCTTAATTTTCATGGGAGATGAATTCGGAAATTCCCAAAAGGGCAATAATAATCCCTATTGTCAGGATAATGAGATTACATGGCTGGATTGGAAGGATCAGGAGCGTCATTCTGAGTTGTATGAATTCTGGAAGCAGCTTGTTACAATACGCAAATGCCATCCGGTTCTGCATCAGAGGAGGGAACCTAGGGTAATGGATTATCTGGCATGCGGTTACCCGGACTTGTCGTATCACGGTTTGAATGCATGGAGAGCACAGACCATGAATTACAGCAGATGCATCGGTATGATGTATTGTGGAAAATATGTAAAAATAAATTCCACTTTGGAGGATGATTTCTTTTATATTGCTATGAATATGCATTGGGAGAAGCATGCGTTCGGATTACCGAGACTTCCGAAGGGAATGAGATGGCAGAAATACATTTGCACAAATGAAGTCGATGCGGAGGGAGAATTACAGGATGAAAATATTATAACGGAAGCAGGTGTGGAGGAATCCTTAACTGCTGATATCAGAAGGGTTGTTCCTGCGCGAAGTATCGTAGTATTCAAAAGTGTGTTATAAAGGGTCACATTTCAGAGTGCAACGCATATAATACAGTAAAAATATAGAGGTAAGCAATATGAACTGTCTGATCATATTACTTTTACTGTGTTGTAACGGACATTCCAACGGAGTGTGCAGAGATAACGATCATAACCATTCCTGCGGATGTGCCGGAAATAAAAAGGATAATTCCTGCGGCAGAGATGACAGACGTGATAACTCAGCCAAAACAGCACCGTGGCAGGATTACGCCGGCTTTAATCGTAATGATTCTTACAATCGCAATGAAACCTGCGGATGCGAAGAAAACTAAATTACCTGAGGAAGGGTTATGCATAACAAAAAAGTCCGCAATAGCTGCGGACTTTTTGTTATGCATTAGTGAGACATAATCTCTTTCCAAAGGTCATTATACATTTTATCCCCCTTTTCACCTAGGTAGGTAAAGGTTTCCAAATGGTTATACTGTGACAAATCAGGGAATGCAATCCGGGAATTCTTGATATCCTCATCCTGAATTAATTCTCTTGCCGCATCATTGGGAGTGGAATAAGTAATATAATCAAAATTCATCAGTGCAATATCTGCACGACACATGAAATCAATAAATTTCTCAGCATTCTCCTTATTGGGAGCATTCTTGGGAATTACCCAGCCATCAATCCATACATTGGTACCCTCCTCAGGAATCACATATTCCAAATCAGAGTTTTCGCGTTGTGTATAGATTGCTTCCCCGGAGTAAATAACACCGAGTGCAGCTTCGCCTCCAATCATCTTATCACGAACCTGATCGACTACATATGCCTGTACAATAGGTTTTTGCTCAATTAACAGATCCTTCGCAGCCTCCAATTCTTCTTCACTCATGGAATTCATGGAATTTCCGTTTAGCTTCAGAGCCACCATAAAGGCATCCCGAACGGAATCCTGCATCAGGATACTGTCAGAGTATTTTTCATCCCAAAGAATGGACCAGCTTGTAACAGGTTCGCTAACCATAGTTTTGTTGTACAAAATACCAACGGTTCCCCAACAATAAGGAACGCTGTATTTGTTCCCGGGATCAAAAGCAGTTGACTGCTCATAGTACTGGGCGCCAATGTTGGCGGTGGCATTTGGCATGTTTTCAAAGTTCAGTTCCTGAAGCATGTCATTGTCGATCATTTTCTGAATCATGTAATCAGAGGGGCAGATTACATCGTAGCTGGATGCACCGGCTTCTACCTTGGGATACATGGTCTCGTTAGTCTCAAATTCGTCATAGATTACCTTAATACCGGTTTCATCCTCAAACATGGTGATTGTCTCAGGGTCAATATACTCGCCCCAGTTGTAGACATATACCTCACCGTTTTCGCCGCCGGATGAACCACAGCCTGTAAGAAGAGGCAGACAGGTTACTACGCAAAGTAAAAGTGCAAATAATTTTTTCATTTTCAATCGTTTCTCCTTATTTCTCGATTTCTCTTTTCTTGGTAT
>CAYOHU010000074.1:0-7720 GCA_964403845.1 uncultured Acetatifactor sp. | reverse complement strand
CCACCGGACACATTACTTCCGCCCTGTTCAATATAGGTATTATACTTCTCCGGCATTTTCTCGATAAACTCATCTGCACATGCAAGCTTGCACACACGCCTGCACTCCTCCTCTGTGGCGCTCTCGTCGCCCCAGCGCAGATTTTCCAGAATGGTTCCGCTGAACAATACATTCTTCTGCAGCACCACTGCCACCTGATTACGGAGACTTTCCATATCATAGCTCCGCACATCCAGCCCGCCTACATAGACTGCGCCCTCAGAGACATCATACAGACGGCTGATCAGATTCACCAGACTGGTCTTGGAGCTTCCGGTACTGCCTAAAATACCGATTGTTTCACCGGATTTAATCTCCAGATTAATATGATCCAGAATCGGCTTCTCACTGTTTGTATTGTAGCGGAAGGTAACATTGTCAAAACGAATGCTTCCATCTGCCACCTCATATACAGGCTGCTCAGGATTGCTCAGCTCCGCCTTCTCCTCTAAAACCTCACTGATTCTTCTGGCACTTGCCGCACTCATGGTCATCATAACGAAAATCATGGACAGCATCATCAGATTCATCAATATGTTCATACAATAAGCAAGCAGACTCATCAAATTGCCTGTACTCAATTCACCGCCTACAATCATCCTGGCACCCAGCCAGCTGATGAACAGAATACAGGAATTTACCGTAAGCTGCATCAGGGGGGCATTAAAGGTCAGGATTCCCTCGGCCTTTAAAAACATCCTATAAATATTTTCACTGGCTTTATTGAATTTACCAATTTCATAATCTTCACGCACATACGCCTTTACAACACGCTGTGCAGTGATGTTTTCCTGTACGCTGGCATTCAGGTCGTCATACTTTTTAAATACTTGACTAAAATACTTCATGGCGCTCTTTGCAATCAGTATAAGGAAAAAGCCTAACACAATCACGGCAATCAGATATACCATTGCAATCTTCGCATTGATCAAAAATGCCATGCACATTGCACAGATTAAGCTGATAGGTGCTCTGATACACATGCGCAGAAGCATCTGATATGCGTTCTGAATATTACTCACATCCGTTGTCATTCTGGTGACCAGCCCCGCCGTGGAGAACTTATCAATGTTGGAAAATGAGAAGGTCTGAATATTTGTATACATTGCCTCTCGCAGATTTTTGGCAAATCCGGCTGATGCTCTCGCACCATATTTTCCTCCCATAAGTCCTGCGTAAAGACCGATGGCTGCTATCACCACCATGCATACTCCCACCAGAAAAATATGCTTCATGTTTCCCGCTTCCACACCATCATCAATAATGGATGCCATCAAAAGCGGAATCACCATCTCCATACACACCTCCAGAATCATAAACATCGGTGTCTTAATGGAATCGGCTTTAAATTCTTTGATTTGTTTTGCTAATGTCTTTAGCATAATGCCTCTCCTCTCCTAAATAATTTAACCAAATATATACTTATGTAAGATTACTTTCGATTTTGTCCAGTATCCGAAAGAATTCCTGCTTTTCCTGTGGGGAAATTCCTGCCTCAATATTGTCATTAAAGGCATCTATCCGCTCCCGGATCAGCCGGTGTTGCTCTATGGCCTTCTCCGTCAGGATGATTTTCTTTAATCGTGCATCATGCGCTACCGGAACTCTCACAATCATTTTCTTTTCTTCCAAATTCTGAAGCATCACCGTCGCTGTCGATCTGCGAATATTAAACTCCTTCTCAAGATCACGCTGAAACACCTCCTGAACCTGACTTTTATCATAGATATAACCAATCATTGGTCCCTGCATTCCACTGATTTCGATAATGCCGCTTTCCGCAAATTGTGTATCCACTGATCTGCGAATCATGTTGTTAATGGCTTTCAACCGAAACCCGATACTTTTGTTCTCCGATGCCATAATACACGCTTACCCTCCATGCCGCACTGCCGGCGGTTCGAATAGTGGCAAAGGTACTGCCGCTGTGTCCTTCAGCTGTTCCCATAAGCAAAAATGTTAGTTAGCTAACATTCTTGTTAGCTAACTAACATTATACACTCTTACCTTTAAAAATCAATTAAAAAAAATAAAATTTTCTCTGATTAATCAATCTTCATAATCAGCTCCAGAACACGTTTGGCACTTCTTACAAGCTCTTCTCTGGTGATGGCTCCCATCTCCATTGCCTTCTTCACTCGCTCCGGATAACCATTTCCCATCTTTACATCATTGCCCGCTTTAATCTCCTTATAATGCTCGCCTCTGGTCCACCAGTCACTGGTTACCATTCCCTTGAAGCCCCATTCGCCACGCAGAATATCCTCCAAAAGCTCTTTATTCTCAGACGCACGATGTCCGTTGATGATATTGTAGGAGGACATAATGGTCCAGGGATCTGCCTCCTTTACAATGATCTCAAAGCCCTTCAGATAAATCTCACGCAACGCTCTCTCCGATACTCTGGAATCACTGTGCTTGCGGTTAATCTCTTTATTGTTGCAGGCAAAATGCTTCACGGAGGCAGCCACATGCCGGGACTGGATGCCGCGAACCATCGCCGCACCAATCTTACCGGTTAACACGGGATCCTCTGAATAATACTCAAAATTTCTGCCACAGAGAGGATTTCTGTGAATATTCACAGCAGGTGTCAGCCATACTGCCAGATTATTCTCTTTCACTTCCTCACCGCCCGCAGTACCTACTCTTTCAATCAGAGTGGGATTCCAGGTGGAAGCAAGCAGGGTAGCACAGGGCCATGCTGTGGTACGGATTCCTGTCTCCCAACTAATTCTGACACCGGCAGGGCCATCCGTAGCCATAATATTGGGCACACCATACTCCGGCAGATTGCCGTATCCAAACACATTGCCCACACCTACATTGGGCTGACCACCAAGCAAATGCATCAGATCCTCATCACTAAGCTGTGCCACAAACTCATCCAGAGTCATCTTGCCTTCCACTACATCCATCAAGGGTCTTGCGCCCTTCGCATAGGGATGAATCATCAGATAACGGTCGCGCGCTCTGGTTGCCGGCATAACTGCCTCCTCCGTACCGGGCTCCATTTTCTCAAAGATGCATTCATTGGGATCATTGGGCTCGGACAGAGGCAGCTCCTCAAAGCTGCCGTCTGCCAGCATACGCTTCTGCAGACTGGTAGGAACACACTTAGAGTCAAGCTGCTCAACCACTGTATCCTCTGAAACTATAACCGCAAACTCCGTCGGGATCACAGCCCTCACACTGGTTCCCACAAAAATATGATAGCTTCCCTTTTCCAGAACATATGCAGCCTTCGCGATTTTACCAAGATCATCATAGGAGGCCATGGACGCCTTTGCAAATGCAAGGGTTACAACCTGACTTTCTCCCGGCTGCAACAGTCTGGTTTTCTCAAACGCACGCAATTCCTTTGCCGGTTTCTTTAACAAGCCCTGAGGTGCACTTGTATATACCTGAACAACCTCTTTGCCGGCATATTGTCCCACATTGGTAACCTGAACAGAAACCTTGATGCTTCCGTCCTGTTCCCACGCCCTTTGATTCTCCAAAAGAAACTCCGTATAGGACAAGCCGTAACCGAACGGATAACATACCTTTTCAGCGGCTTGGGGAATTGTCTCAAAATAACGATAGCCCACATAAACATCCTCTGTATAGTCTACATAATGTGGTGACTGGTGGAAATTCTCCGTAGACGGATAGTCCTCCAGCTTCGCAGCAAAGGTATCCGGGAGCTTGCCGGAGGGAGTCACCTTACCGGTCAGAAGCTCTGCCGTTGCCAGTCCGCCTTCCATACCTCCCTGCCATGCAAGTAAGGCAGAGGTGATTTTATTATCCTCCTTAATCCACGAAGTATCCACAACTCCGCCCACATTGAGCACTGCGATAATGCGTTCAAACTGAGCCTCCACCTGTTTCACCATAGCCTTCTCTGCCTGAGTCAGATAGAAATCCCCGTCCGGGAAAATATATCCATAGCTCAGCTTCTCATCCGGCTCACTGTCAGAACGCCAGGGGTTATACTCTGCCTCATACTCTACATCGGAGCGGTCGCCGCCCTCACCGGAGAAACGGCTGAACACAATAATTGCAGTATCCGCAAAGGCTCTTGCTGCCTTGACCTGCTCTTCCTTCAGCTCCGGTTCCACGGTTCTGCCGGGCGTATACCCTGCCGCGTACTGCTCCTGTATATTCTTTTTGTAAAAGTCATATGTAGGGTCATATACCGAAACCACATCCTGCAGCTCCTTCAGGCCGTCATACAGATTTCTTACGTAAACAGTGCCCACATCACCGCTTCCGCCGCCGCCCTTCACATAGTCAAAGCAGCCCTTTCCAAACAGTGCAACCCTGCTTCCTGCACGCAGGGGCAATAATTGGTCATTGTTCTTAAGAAGCACCATACCCTCTTCTGCTGCTTCTCTTGACAGAGAGATATGCTCCTTGCTTGCAGTCACATATTTCCCCGGTTCTAAGGGGAGATTGGGTTGGAATCTCACTCTTGCCCATTTGTTCATTCTATACCTCTTTCCGGCGAATCCGCCATTCTTTTTCCTATTTGTCGTACATCATGGCCTCGTTCCTTTGATACTAAAACAGGACTTTTTCGCTTTCTCATTGCGTAACTTTACTCTGCTTTGATTATAGGGGTTTTTCGTTAAAAAGGCAACCTAAGATTTCATCATAAAAGCCCGAAAAAAAGCACCTCTGCCGAGATGCCCTAAATACTGACTTTCTCTTTATTTCCTCTCAAATCCAATCAGCAAGCCGCCTGTTTCCGCATAAAAGCTGCACAGTCCGCAGGTGATTCCGATTTCAATGTCCGTATCCGGATATTCCTGCAGAATCAACTCCTTCATCTGATCCGCAGCATCCTGATTTTCACAATGGTCAATACGTACCTTCCCACCTTTAAATCCAATTTCCTTCATGTGCCTGTATAGCGTATTCAATGTTTTCTTCTCACCGCGGCATTTGGAAAGCGGCTCCAGCGTTCCCACATCACTGGCCTTTCCCACTATGCAGATTCCCAGCGTGCCTGCCAGTCTTGCAACCAAAGGACTCACACGCCCGTTATTGGCAAGATTTTTCAAGGATTCCAATGAAAACACCAAATCCAGCTTCTCCTGATACGCCGCAATCTCCTTGCATACCGCTTCAAAAGCCTTCCCTGCAGCGATTAACTCCTGTAATTTGTCTATAATCAGCGTCAATTCCGCCCCTGCGGACAGAGAATCAATAACACACACATGGCGATCCGGATGCATAGCTTCATAATCCTGCTTCGCCAGACATGCCGCATTGTAGGAGCCTGACAGATTACTGGTGATTGTAACACAATAAATCTCCTCCGCCTCTCCGAAGGCTTCTAAATATGCCGCTGCGCTGGGGCATGCAGTACCCGACTTGCCCTTATGTGCCTTCAGAAATTCCACCATTTCCTTCACGTCAAGAGAAGCATCGTCTACAAATTCTCTGTCTCCTGCGATAATCGTCAACGGAACCTTTTCAAAGGGGATGTCCGATTTGAGTTCCTGCAGGTTAACCGATGAATCTGATACAATCTTTCTTGTCATTTTACTTACCTCATATATTTTTTCTACTAACGAGTATATCAGTCTATCTGTATCGCGTCAAGAGGTTTTTAAAACTAGATGATATAGCACTCAGAAAAACAGACAAAAGCGCCCCAACCATTTCCGGCCTGAAGCGCTTTTCCCATCTCATATCATTTGAAGTTTTTCCTTCTACAGCTTTACAAGCTCATCCTGACAAATCAGCTTGATATCATTTCCGGTCAGTGACTGGATAGCCTTCTCATTATTCTCCACACGGAAAATCATATAGGCCAGATCCTTACGTCTGGTGGTGAAGGCATACATGTATTCCACATTAATTCCGTCCTTACCCAGACAGTGGATTACCTTAGCTAATCCGCCGGGCTCATCCGGAATCGCCACTGCCAAAACCTTGGTTACAGAGCAAATATACCCCTCACCTTTCAGTACCTGCATTGCATTATAGACATCATCCACGATAACCCTGACAATACCAAAATCCGCCGTCTCTGCCAAAGACAGAGCACGCATATCAATGTTATTGCCTGACAATGCCTCTACAAATTTCGCCATGGCATTCGGCTTGTTCTCCAAAAAGACAGAAATCTGTTTTACCGTCATATTCAAACCCTCCTTCAATTAATACAGCTTACGTTTATCGATCACACGAACTGCTTTTCCTTCACTTCTGGTGATTGTCTTAGGTGCTACGAGGGTAACCTTAGCATAGATACCCAGCATCGCCTTCAAGGCATTGATAAGCTCCTTCTCTCTTGCAGAAACCTCCTTCAGGCTGTCGGAGAACATTTCGGGAGTCATCTCCACCTGCACTTCAATGGTATCACTATTATTTACACGGTCCACAATAATCTGATAGTTTGCTGCATAGCCGTTGTTCAGCAGAACCGTCTCAATCTGTGAAGGGAATACATTAACTCCCTTGATAATCATCATATCATCGCTCCGTCCCATGGGCTTGCTCATTCTCACATGAGTTCTGCCGCAGGAGCATTTCTCTCTGTTAAGCACACAAATGTCGCGGGTACGATAACGAAGCAGAGGGAATGCCTCTTTGGTGATGCTGGTAAATACCAATTCCCCCTTCTCTCCGTCAGGCAGTACCTCTCCTGTCTCAGGGTTAATAATCTCAGGGATGAAATGGTCCTCATTGACATGCATACCGCCCTGTGCGCTGCATTCGAAGGAAACCCCGGGACCTGATATCTCAGTCAGACCATAAATGTCATAGGCTTTGATTCCCAGCTTCTCCTCAATGTCATTACGCATCTCCTGAGTCCATGCCTCTGCGCCAAAAATACCTGCCTTTAATTGAATCTGATCCTGCAAGCCTCTCTCATGAATCGTCTCTGCCAAATATGCTGCATAAGAGGGGGTGCAGCACAGAATCGTAGAACCCAGATCCGTCATAAACTGAATCTGACGGTCTGTATTGCCGGAAGACATGGGCAATGTCAGACAGCCAACCTTATGAGAGCCGCCGTGCAGACCGGCACCTCCGGTAAATAAACCATATCCGTAGCTCACATGAACCACGTCCTCCTTGGTTCCTCCAACTGCCGTAATTGCGCGGGCACAGCAATCCTCCCAAAGGTCAATATCATGCTGCGTGTAGAATGCAACAACACGTCTTCCCGTAGTTCCGCTGGTTGACTGTATCCTGACGCATTCACTTAACGGCTTTGCAAGCAACCCGTAAGGATATGCTTCACGCAAATCATCCTTGGTTAAAAACGGAAGTTTATGTAAATCATCCACAGATTTAATATCTTCAGGGGTAACGCCCTTCTCCTCCATCAATTTATGATAATAGGGCACATTATCGTAAACATGCTTTACCTGCTTTACCAAGCGTTCATTCTGCCATTCACGAATCTGCTCTCTTGACGCACATTCAATTTCCGGCTGATAGTAATGCTCCATATAAAATACCTTCCTTTCTCGTCTATACTTTGCTATTTTATCACTCTAAATCAGACAAGACAATACAAACTACACAATAATTCGCAAAAAAAGGGGCGGCTCACGCCACCCCCATGTATGTCATAATCCAATAAATCAAGCCAAGCACCCAGCTACTGAAAATTCCGTACAAAATCACCGGTCCTGCTATCGTAAAAATCTTACAACCGATACCAAATACCTGACCTTCC
>CAYOHU010000073.1:0-7790 GCA_964403845.1 uncultured Acetatifactor sp. | reverse complement strand
CCATAATAGTAGGATGGATAAACGGTGACGTAAATAAAAAATCTTCTCTTTGTGGCTTAGCTTTCATCGTTCGAGCACCCCAAACTCCGGTTTCATCAAACAAATTAGCCGAAGTTGCACAAAAAGCAATTTGCTCATTAGATAACAAATATTTTAATTGACATTCCAATCTATTAGGCTCTGAAATATCATCAATATCCATTCTTGCAATAAATTCTCCATCTGCATATTTCAAACAGTGGTTTAAACTAAATGCTAATCCTCTATTCACATCATTACGAATTAGTTTTATTCTATGCTCTTTTTTTGCCCACTGAGAAATAATTTCATATGTTCCATCATCAGATCCATCATCGCATATAATCATTTCCCATCTGGTATAGGTTTGATTTTGAATTGAGCGTATAGATTCTTCAATCATGTTTTTCCTATTAGCATTATAAACTCCCATTATTATTGATATTTTGTACAGTTGTTCCACACTCAAATCCTCTCATACACTTTTTAATACTATCTTCAACATTACAACTAGTTAAACAATACTGTCCCTTTCTCCTGCTTGTCCATAAATGACACGATGAACATAGCCTTCCTCTAACTCAATATATCTGCTATTTAAGTTAAGTTTAATAGAGTTTCAGAATACTTATCTTTCATCATTTCATGTATTAATTCAACATTATACTTCTCCGAACTATCAGAGTTATATTTTCCCATTGCAATCTGTTTACTAGGATTTTGCAAAATACAATCAATAGCATTTACATACTGATTTACATCATCACATTTCACAAGATAGCCACCTTCTTTATCAATAAGGTCAGCATTTCCGCGAATATTCGATGCTATAATAGGCAATCCCGCCGCCATAGCCTCCATAAGCGCCAAAGAAAGTCCCTCCTGTTTTGAAGGAAATAGATAAATATCTGCAGCATTACATAACTCACAAATATCTTCGCGAAAACCTAATAAAAGGACCTTATTTTCCAATCCCATCTCCTTAATTCTGCTACGATAGACCTCTTCCAATATTCCTTTCCCACATATCGCATATTTTATTTTTCTTGAGTGATGCTTGGATATTGCCTCAATAGCAACCATATGATTTTTTCTTTTAATCAATTCCCCAACGGATAAAATCAGTACTTCATCTTCATTTACACCTAACTCCTCCCTTTTCATTCTTCTAGTCTCCGAATTAAGCGTATTTTGTCTATATTTTTCTATATCCACCCCTACTCCGGGAATATACTCCGTTCTCTTGGCATGAAAGCTTTTCTTGGCTCTGTTGAAATCTTCCTTATTAATCAATATCAACATATCTGTCCAACGACTTAAGAATCGTTCAACAGGATAATATATAATCCAATTGATTAAAGGTGCTCCTTTAAAGAAATGAAATCCATGTGCCGTATAAATGATTTTTGTATGGGTTTTATGTGCTGCTAATCTTCCAATTACCGAACCAATCGGAGTATGACAATGTATAAATTCATAATGATACTCCTGAATCAAATGTATTACTTTTATGTAAGCATCTACGTTATGCTTCATATCCGTAGGCTTTCGAGTGGCAGGAATATGAAACCACTTTCCATGATGTTCCACAATCCACTCCTTGAACGCTTCCAGTCTTTTCTCAGAAATCGGATTCCCTACCTGAAAATTACCAGCCACATGCACCTCGTATCCCATTTCCTCTAAGATAAGAATATTGTCCTTATTAAATTGCTCAATCATGGCTGCGGTGGTAGCCAACATCAATACTGTCTTCATTTCCTACTTTACCATCTGTCTCATTTCTGTATATCCCTCCACAGCTACATCCATTTCTATCACCTGTGAAGCATTCTTCGTATTCTCATTCATCTCCCGGCTCTTCTCTTCTGTAAATCCTTCCGTAGCCTCCGGTTGGAAGAGTGTACGCACGGTCAACATTAGGATTTTCAAATCCAGCAGCAGGGACTGATTCTCTATGTACATCATGTCTAGGCGCAGCTTATCGTATGCGGATGTATTATATTTTCCGTAAATCTGCGCATATCCGGTGAGACCGCCTTTAACCTTCATGCGATTCACGAACTCCGGGATTTCCTTAATATATTGCTCTACATGCTCCACTCTTTCCGGTCTGGGACCGACGAAGCTCATATCCCCTTTAAGGATATTGACAATCTGTGGCAACTCATCAATTCGGATTGCGCGAATCACCTTACCCACCTTGGTAATTCGATTGTCATTCGCCGCACAGGGGGTAGCACCATTTTTCTCCGCATCAACAATCATGCTGCGGAATTTCAATATTTCAAAGACC
Source organism: uncultured Acetatifactor sp. (assembly GCA_964403845.1). GTDB lineage: Bacteria > Bacillota > Clostridia > Lachnospirales > Lachnospiraceae > Acetatifactor. The sequence continues at coordinate 5,476 of CAYOHU010000073.1, read as the reverse complement.
TTGGCATCCTTTGTGCAACGCTTCTGCTTAAAGAATACCGGTCCGTGATCTTCACACTTAATGGCAATCGCCGTCAACAGCATAATCGGAGAAGCTATTATCAACACAATCAGAGAAAATACAATGTCAAACACTCTCTTCGTCCAATATTTACTGCTGTTCTGATACCTGTAATCATATTTCATAAGCGGTGTATCCAATAAATGTTTTGGAGTACATCCCTGCAAGATAATGTCATTTACTCGTGGAGTAAAGTACAGATTCTTTAATTGTTCAATACATAAATCACTGATAAGCGCCCGTTTCCGGTAAGATAACTCATACAGAAGCACGGTGTCACATTCTGTTACCCTGCTCTGTAACCGATTCCAATCCGTATCCTCACAATCCATATAATCGATACGGAAGAGATGGGCGTACTTACCCAGAACACGCTGTTTAAATTCCTCTGACTCCTTCCGGGTAACCTTGGAACCATAAATCAATATTGTTTTTTTGGGCGGTATCTTTTTCATAAAGTACTGCTTGGTTTGTGTAACCAGCATGGCTGTTCCTATGAGCTGAACCATAACAATTCCTGCTCCCGGCCATACATTGACATACTGATTAAAAATCAGGCAGCATTCAGCATAAAATAACAAATCCGCCAATCCAAAGGCTATAAACTGCGAAAACACCGTTTCACCAATTGAGGAAGATGCAATCCGAAATGCTTTATACAAATTACAAAATGCATAGTAAACGCACATATACAATAAAACCGTAACTAATCCCCCCGACACCGCATATGTACTAAAAGCATATTTTCCATAAAAGAGAAACCAAATAAACGCAAAAAACCCCACATTCCAAATAATTAATAATGCTTTTGCAACATTTGTCACGCTCTTCTTTTCCATCTCTCTCTATTTCCTTCATCTTATGCGAAGCATTTGTTTCTTCCAAAGCCGCCCTCCCCTTACGAGGAGGAGCGGCAACCACATGCTATATTCAGAACTGTTGTGGGAATATACCCACAATTAATTAATCATGCATGATTAATCGAAACCTATGTTTCTTAACTATTTGTTGTTACGGATCTTCTTCGCACTAACAGCAGCACCGGCAAGACTGATTACAGTCATCATTCCGGCAACAGGCAGAACCGCACCGGTCTTAGGAGACTCAGCGGGAGCTGCAGGTGCAGAAGGTGCACTATTATTGTTGTTATTACTATTATTGCTGTTATTGCTATTGTTAGTCGTATTGTTACCGGAAGGGTTAGTTGTTGTACCAGCCTTCTCGGCAACTTCTACTACAACTATAGGAGACATGCTGTCAAAATGAGCGGTAACCGTGCTACCGGAAACTGTGGCATCAATAGTCTCCCATTTCTGGGTTGCAGAGTTTAAATGAAGAACAATGTAATTCTTGTTGGCATCAGCAGTAAAGCCGGTTACAGTAATTGTTAATGTAACACCGCCTGCAGGCATGCTTGCAATATCTACATCTGCACCTGCAACAACAGTTACTTCCATATTTTTTCCAACCTCTGCGATTGCAATCTGAGTTGCTACTTCCTTAGCATTCTTGATTTCACCTGCCTGCAAGGGATTTACAGTAATGGATGCATTAGCGCCCGCATCACCTGCTGAAATGGTAGCAATTGCTGCCTTTGCAGTGTCAGCCTCAGCTTTCAAGGCATCCTTCTCTGCGGTATCGGTAGGATCAGCAGTGTTTGCTGTAACAGGCTCTGTAACAACAGTATTTCCATCATTTGTTGTGGAAGAACTGTTTGCAGCAAATACAGTCATACCCAAGGTAAGTGTCATTGCCATAGCAAGTGCGATTGCACTTAAAACCTTCTTTTTCATTGGTCTATTTCCTCCTTTCCTCATATTTACATGTGGTTATATCAAGCCTTGCGGCTTAATACCGAATCAATTCACTTCTATGTAAAAGACATTCAGAATCAGCTCATACAATGCTTCCTCGTCCACGTAGAATTTTTCGTATTTTCCTTCTGTATTGATGTCACCCGCAAGGGAAAACATATTCTCTTCGGAAAACTGATACTCTGCCGCTCTGGTTGCCAGATAGCTCACCTCATCCATTGTGATATCGGTTACCATATATTTGCTTAGAGTATTATATAAGCTCACCGGCAAAGTGATATCTGATTTCAGAGCTTCTACTGCTTTCGATGCATATGCTGTCAGGTATTGCTTCTGTCTCTCCAAACGTCCAGCTGCACTTTTCGACTGACCGGTATCGCGCGCCTTCAAGTACACATATGCATCTATTCCCTCTAAATGCAGAGCCTCGCCCTTCTTTGCACGAAAGCTGTCCACCTCGGACACAACAGCATCCTCCAGTGCTACTACATCCACGCCTCCTACTGCATCATTCAGCAAAGGGATTGCTCCCATATTCAATGCACAATATCCGTGAATGGGCAGATTATAAAACAGCTTTGATACTGCTGTCACGCTACGCTCGCAGCTAAGCTCCGCCCCGTCACCATATCCATGCTGTAAACAAATCTGACGGATATCAGTTCCACGGTACTTTCCCTTCTTGTCGTACACCTCCACCTCTGCCATGGTGTCTCTGGGAATACCGATAATCGTTGCTTCCTTATTAACCGGATTTAACACCAGCAAAAAAATTGCATCGGACTGTCCTCCGTCTATGCTGTTCTTCACAGGCTTTACCTCGGACAGTTTGTCAATTCCCAGGAACAAAAATGTCAGAATATCCTGATTATAGCGGTAGATTCCACCGTGATAGCGTACATCTCCCTCCTGCCAGACATAAGAAGTTTCAGGTTCTGTCTCCTGCCCTTCTGCCTCTTCCTCCTCCGGCGAATCTGAATGCACAGCCTCTGCCAGACCTGATATATTCAGTTCCGGGCGCAAGCTATTACTGTTGTTATACAATCTGTTTCTCCCGGAAATCTGCAGAATCAGAAAAGCGACAACCATCATAATCACCAACAAAACAATGGCAATCAGGACTTTAATTAAAATTCTGTAACCTCTTGCATTAATCTTCATTCAACAAAACTCCCTGTACCAGATAACGTTTATCCGGCTTATTGGCAATACAGGTGGATAACGTAATGATTCTGTCGTCAACAGAGACTCCTACACCCTCACGGATATTACAATTCATGGACCGGGTATTATATACCTCATCCAGATAAATTTGAAACGCTACCTCATCTGTAAAATCATGGTTATATAAAAGATGTTCACTGCTATGCTCATACGCAGCAAATATTTCATAGACCAAAAGCTCCTCAGGTGTGTAAATATATATGTACGGATTTACATCAAAAAAATCTGCATCTTCAAAATGATGTAAGCCGGCAAACATTGTGCCATTCTTCATATTGTGACCATATATTACCGTATTGGGGTCAGAAAAATCCTTCGCATTGTAATCTTCTGTATAGATACAACCCGGATACCCTTTACTGCCGTCCAGATTGTAATTCAGATAATAGTAATTATCTGTGGGATGTTGTACGATGGGATAATCAATTTTGCTGTCCGGAATATAGATCCATGCATAAATATCTGCATTGGTATTCTCCTGCAAATCCACAAAATCCACTTCCTTTTCAGGAATCGGCACGCCCATTTCCTTCAGCTTCTCAATGGCATTCATTTCCGGCTCTGTCACCTGCTCAGACTCAACGGCGGCTTCCGACTCTTGTGTCATGGCTACCTGTGTTTCCGCATCAGACGTTTCAGTCATTGTATCCTGTGCCAGCTGTTCCAACTGTGCTTCTGCATTTTTTTGACTGACGATCTGCTTCAGCCAGATACTCCCGGCAATCATTGCTCCAAAACAAAAGCATACACAGATAATCAACGCAATCTTGTTATACGGTTGATTTTTGCCTGAGCGATTTTTAGAATCTATCGGTTGATTTAAATCAATATATTCAAGCTCGTCTGTATCCTGTTCACTACTCATCTGCTGCCTCTCTCAAATCCTACTCACCATAGTTTCCATAGTACTTTCCGTAATATTTTCCGTAATACTTACCGTAATACTTGCCATAATAGCCCTTGCCTGACATATCTACCTTGTTCAACACACACCCCAGAATCCGGCATCCTGCCACATCCAACTGTTCCTTTACCTTTTTCACGAAATGATAGCTGACATCTCCACTGGCAATCACAATCACTGCACCATCACAGCATTTTGATACCACCGCTGTATCAATAACACTTCCCAAAGGCGGAGTATCAATAATAACCATGTCATACTCCTTTCGGACGTTCTCTATCATCGTCTGAAACCTTTGATTTCCTAGAAGTTCACTGGGATTAGGTGGTACCGGACCGGAGAATACCATGCGAAGATTCTTCACATCTGTATTGCACAATGCCTCTTCAAAGCTCACCTTGCCCACCAAGTAGTTTACCAGTCCAAGTCTGACTTTTCCCTTTTTGTGGCGCTGACGCATTACTGATTTTCGTAAATCAGCATCCAAAAGAAGCACTTTCTTCCCCATCTGTGCATATGACTTCGCCAATTCGAAGGAAATATTGCTTTTCCCTTCGTTGGGAGTGCAGCTGGTGATGCAGACAACTTTAATATCCTCCCCCGAAAATTCGATATTACTTCTGAGCGTTTTAAAGGCTTCGCGACTGCGAAAATCAAGTTCACTTTCCTTTAATTCTATGTTCTGCATCTATTCCTCCTCCTTCTCAGCAGGAAATATATCCAATTCTTCAACAACTAACGTTTCATCAGTCTTTTGTTCGCTCTCGCCCTCCACCACTAGTTCAGCAGTTTCTGCGTTTCTTACACTTTTTCGCTTATGTTTACGCTTCTCCTCTGTCTCCATGACAGGAATCATCGCCAAGGTACTAAGTCCCAAATACCTTTCAACATCATCGCTGGTCTTGATGGAATCATCTAACAGGAATCGGATCACCAGAATCATGGCACAAAGGAAACTCCCCACCATCGCTCCAACAGCAGTCCACTTAAAAATGCTGGGACTGGAAGGCATTTCCGGCAGATTGGCCTCCTCTGCCACATTAACTGCCTGAATATCCATAACATTCTTGATATGCTCAGATGCCACTATTCTGATTTCATTGGCAATAGCCTGCGCCATGACCGGATCCGTATCCTCCACAGTGATAGCGATAATACGGGTATCTGTAAGCGTTTCCACTGTCACACGTTCTGCAAAAGAGCTGTAGTTCTCTGCCAATCCGAAGGTTATGAGCACCTTCTCTAAAACATATCTTCCCTTAATCAGCTGAGCATAGTCCTTGGTCAGCTGTGTACCAAGCTGCACATCACTATATGTCACATTCCCACTGTCCTGTTTATTCAGGATATAAACCTTGGTCGTGGATTGATACTGCGGAGTAATCATAAATTTACTGATACCAAAGCCCAATGCTCCGGCAATAAGCCCACTCAATACGATTAACCATAGCCAATGCAGTAAAAGCCCTAACAG
>CAYOHU010000072.1:0-7835 GCA_964403845.1 uncultured Acetatifactor sp. | reverse complement strand
GTTCCATAACAGTTGCGGTGACAGTTGCACTAGCAACATCAGCACCAACTTTAAGGGTATCGTCACTTACTGCGATCACTTGGTCAAAAGTAACAGTGTTGCCGGCCTCAGCATCAAGCTTCTCAACCTTGATAACATCTCCTTCAGCAACCTTGTACTGCTTTCCACCTGTTGCAATAATTGCGTACATATAAAGGCACCTCCTATTCATAAGCTGTAACAGCTTATTTACTCGCTAACTTTGGTGGTACATTACAAAATAGTACACTTCTACCTAGTTATGCGGCATACCATGGTATAATAGCATAAGGTGCCTTTTAGTGTCAAGAGCTTATATTAAATTTTATTATTTTTATTGGGACCTCTTTAGAAATTTGATTGATTTTGTTTTTCAAAATCTTCAATGTACTGAATAATAAGCTTCACAGTGCCTTCCACACCAAGTACACTGCTGTTGATACAAAGATCATAGCTGTCTGCACGCCCCCATTTTTTGGAAGAGTAATAATTATAATAGCTCTGTCTTTGTTTATCCTTTTTAACAATCATCTCCTGTGCCTTTGCTTCTGTCAGATCATATTTTTGCATAACGCGTTTTACTTTTGTCTCTTCGTCACCATAAATAAAAAGATGAACACAATTTTTTTGATCCGCAAGTGCATAATCCGCACAACGCCCTACAATTACACAGGGACCCTCGTCAGCAATTTTTTTGATGGTATCGAACTGTGCCAAAAACACCTTATGGCTGATCGGCATATCCACAAAAGCGGAAGAATTATAGCCAAAGGAATACGTATCCATCACCAAATTATACAAAAATGAATTCGTAGGCCTCTCATCATGATTCTGGATCATTTCTTCACAGAAACCGCTTTCCTTTGCCGCTCTTGATAAAAGCTCCTTGTCATAACACTTTATCCCGAAATATTCCGCAACTTTTTCCCCAATTTCACGACCTGCAGATCCGAATTGTCTTCCGATTGTAACAACTGTATTCATAGAATCCCCGCCTTCCGTCTTGAATTTACTATAAAACCCGATTCAGTTTCATCTATCTCTATTATACGTTGTTTTTGTGTATATTGCAATAAATATTCCGTATTTTTACGTAATTTTCGTGCAATTAGGTGAAAAGAACCCACATTGCCAATAACCCGTTACAGAATATCCAGCAGGTGCTGAAAATACTCCGGCAGCGGTGCATCAACCTCCACATATTCCCCTGTAGAAGGATGGATAAAGCCTAACGTTTTAGCATGTAACGTTTGTCCCTGCAGCTTCCATGGACTTTTTCTGTTGGAGTATATCTCATCTCCCAGCAAAGGATGTCCTATGGATGCCATATGAACACGAATCTGATGTGTCCTGCCCGTCTCCAGGCGGCATTCAATATAGGTATACCCCTCAAAACGTTTAAGAACCCGATAATGTGTCACCGCATGTTTTCCATTACGCTCATTGATTGCCATCTTTTTACGCTCCGTCGGATGTCTTCCGATGGGTTTATCAATGATTCCTTCATCCTTATCCAGAACACCATAACAAATTGCATGATATTTACGGTTAATACTATGCTCCTTCAATTGTATGGCTATGGAATTATGAGCCTTATCATTCTTGCATACAATAATGGAACCTGTTGTATCCATATCAATGCGATGCACAATTCCCGGTCTCAGCACACCATTAATGCCGGATAAATCTTTTCCGCAATGAAACATCAGAGCATTTACCAAAGTCTTGCTGTAATGCCCTGCCGCCGGATGTACCACCATGCCCTTCGGTTTATTCACCACAATCACATCCGAATCCTCATACAGAATATCAAGAGGAATATTCTCCGGTTCTATATCGGGCTCTACAGATTCAGGAAGCTCAAATTCTATCTCATCGCCTTCTTTTAAGCGGTAACTCCCTTTCACAGGCGTTCCGTTTACCATCACGCGTTCATCCTTTATCATTTTTTGGACAAAAGAACGCGACAAAGAATCGATAAGCGCACTGATACACTTATCGATTCTCTCATCCTCGAATTCTTCCGTTATTTGAAATAAAAATCTATCCATATCCTATTTCATCTCTCTGTAACGATTCTGTTTAAAATTCAAAAATTCTAAATCTTTTTCCTTGTACACAAACAGAAAAAGAATAAATAAAACGATTGTTCCGCACACAATGTAACAATCAGCCACATTAAAAATAGGATAATCAATCAATACAAAGGAAATAAAATCCACTACATAATCAAAACGGATACGATCGATCATATTGCCAACACCACCTGCAATGATGAAGGAAAGAAGAATGTGCACAACACAATATTTTTTTTGCTGTGGTAGCTTAAGTAAAAAAAGTAGGATCATCGCCAAAAATACAAACCCTACAAAAAGGATGAAAACCTTTTGATTTTGCAACATACCAAAGGCAGATCCTCTGTTCTCCAAATATTGCAGCTCTAAAGCCCCATCTATCAGGACATATGCCTGATTTCCTTTTAATCTAACAATAGCAAGATACTTTGTAAATTGATCCAGTACCAGCAGTGCAAGGGCAAGTACCAAGTCAATCACAAGCATCTTTGTACGTTTCACTTCAATATTATTCATATGCATCCTCTTCATCAAAATTGATTTCATTGACAGCTGCCAAAATTTCTTCTTCTGTTACCGAATTATCAATCACGGCCTTGCCAATCTTCTTTAACAATACAAATTTTATCTTTCCGGCTTCCATTTTTTTATCCGATTTCGTTAATCGTAATATTTCAGCCGGATCAATATTGTCCACAGTGATGGGCAGATAGAAGGGAACGAACATATCTCGTATTTCATAATACTCCTCCATGGAGAGAAGCTCTTTCTTCCATGAGATATATGCCGCAGCAACCGTACCAAGGGCAACGCACTCTCCATGATACAGCTCAAAATTTTTAGCCTTTTCAATGGCATGTCCGATGGTATGTCCAAGATTTAATAATGCTCTTTCTCCCTGCTCGGTAGGATCCTTTTCCACTACCATTTTTTTTACATTGCAGCTTCTGATAACCATTTCTTCTAAGGTATCAAGATCGCGTTCGCATATTTCATACATATTCTCAATCAGCCATTCGTAAAACAGAGCATCCTTAATCAAACCATGCTTCATAACCTCGGCGAAACCCGAAAAAAATTGTCTGTCTTCCAAGGTTTTCAATGCCGAAAGATTCATATAAACCAGTCTGGGCATTTTGAATGCACCAACCATATTCTTATAGCCGTCGAAATCCACACCGGTTTTCCCGCCAATAGAGCTGTCTGACTGCGCAAGCAATGTTGTAGGAAGCTGGATAAAATCAATTCCGCGAAGATAAGTTGCTGCAGTAAATCCGGTCAGATCTCCTACTACTCCGCCTCCTAAGGCTACCAACATATCCTTACGGTCAAAGCCTTCTTCTATCAGAAACTGATAGACATTCTTTACTGTATTCAGATTTTTATTCTCTTCTCCAGCCGGGAAAACATATTTCACGGCTTTGCCGCACTTCTTCGAAAGAAGCTCTAAAAGCTCTTCTCCATACAGCTGATCCACATTGGAATCTGTGATGATACACAAACGCTTTCCGGCAACCTCAAACGCCTCTAATTCTTCCGCTAACTCTTCAAACGACTTGCTAACCACAATATCATAACAAGGCTTTTTTTGATACATAATCGGTAATCTCTGTGCCATATTTTTTCTCCGTTCTTTCCAAATAATAGAAAAGCTCCCCGGTCATGCCAAACGGGAAGCCTTCACCTTATAATCCGTTATTGATGGGCATATCAAAGGACCCATTAAAAATATCCTGAAAATCGCCTGACACATCTACACTGGCCGGTGTGATAATAAATATATAATGTGAAATCTTCTGCAAATTACCTGAGATTGCAAAGCAAGAACCGGATGTGAAATCAATAATTCTCTGTGCAATATCCACATCCAATCCCTCCAGATTCAGAACGACCGTGCGATTAGACAGCAGCGTTTCCGTAATCTCCCGAGCATCCTCGATTGATGTCGGTTTTATAACACATACCTCCATTCCGTTGCCGGGCATTCTCTTCGTCACATTTTGACGAATCGGCGTCACCTTAGGCTGAGGAGCTACCTTTCGGGGCAATTTTTCCTCATATTCGTCTGCCTCTTTTACTTTGGCTGCAGTTGCTTTTCTGGGTGCAGGCACTTCCACTTCCTCATCATCATCTAAATATTCATCATCGTAAAATTCATCTTCATCATCGTTAAGTTTCATATAATTTAAAAACTTATCCATTACACCCATTTTACTGTTCTCCTTTTTTACTATAGTCACGTTCTCCGAAAATGCCTGTACCGACTCTGATATAGGTAGCACCCTCTTCCACGGCAACTCTATAATCCCCTGTCATCCCCATCGACAGCACATTCATAGAAATATTATCAATGTTTTTCTTCTTTATGTCAACAGACAATTGCCGCAATTTCTGAAAAACTACGCGATTTGCTTCCTCATCTTCCACGTATGGTGCAATTGTCATAAGACCCTTTACATGAATTCCCGGCAGTTTGGAAATTGCTTCCACCAAAGAAATTGCGTCGGCGGTGGTTGTCCCAAATTTACTTTCCTCCTGTGCTACATTCACCTCCACAAGGATATTGACATCAACCTGCTTCTTAAGAGCCTCCTTGCTGATTTCCTCGGCAAGTCTCAAAGAATCTACACTGTGGATCAGATAAACCTTACCGACAATATATTTTACTTTATTGCGCTGCAGATGTCCTATCATATGCCAGCGGATATCATCCGGCAATTGAGGAAGCTTATCTAAAAGCTCTTGAACTTTATTCTCGCCAAAGTCTCTGGAGCCTGCAGCATAAGCCTCCTGCAACAGAGCGACAGGTTTCGTTTTGCTGACAGTAATCAGAGTCACATCCTCCGGTCGCCGGCCAGCTTTTGCACATGCAGCGGAAACATTTTGTTGTACCTTTTCTATATTTTCAGCTATCATGGATTCTTCCTCATTTCTATTCATTTAGGAACTGGTCATCACTGACAGACGCAGCATCCAGTACAATGTAATCATATACATTCAAGCCATACCGTGTATTGGCCTTTACAATGGAATATTCATCATTCTGGTAAAGAATACTAATCTGCTTAAAATCAGCATACCCTTTATTCATGTTATATACACCGATCAGCGTCGCACGTCTGCTGACCGTATAGGTGTCCTGACCATCCATCTTATGCAGAACATCTCCGGTCTCCAGAATATCTGTATTCAAATAATACTCCTCAGCCTCTTCATCATAGCTGTATACATCCGTTGCTACAAATTCCGTCGATATATTACCATTCTCCAAATAGCATTGCCTGATAACCCCTTCAGAATTATTATCACCGCCAATCGTAATATAATCCTTAGGGATCAGATAAAACTCCTTCTCAACAATGGAGGAATTGGGAATCTTAAGACCGGTCTCATCATGAATTATAAGCTCAATATCCAGAAATCGGTCATTCACAAACGTAACCATGGAGTTTGTAAAGCTAAGCTGTAAATAGGTCTGACCGTCAGCATTATGTAAAAGCTTTGCTGCTCCCCATGACTCATATTGATTCTTCAGAAAACGTACCTTTACATACTCCTCCGCTTCCATCTGAGCTCCACGTTCGCTGTCAATCGGTATCACAATAGCCCAATTTTCATCGGTGGACACTTTATATACAGGATCTCCGGAAGCCACAAGGGAATTTCCGACCATCTGGATTTTATTATAATTTTCTTTTTCATCAAAGACAGCTTTATTCACCATATCGGCCGTCAGGCTCTCATAACCGTCAATCCAATAGGTCACAATTCCGGATATCGGCGCATTATAATAATTAACCGAGCTGCTCATTCCGGATGCAGAGGTTATTTTTTCTATGTTCCGGAGCATGTTTACGTTGGCTAATTTCAATACTGTATTTTTCAACGAATGTTTAAAATCATAAATACTCTCATAATTTTTCTCGTCAAATCCATGCTGAAAATTCACGATTTCACTCCGAAACTCCGAGAGTTCTTTCTTGCCCAGCGAATTCTCTCCCAGGCTTGTATCCTCGACATATTCTTTTAAATTACCGCTCTCATCTATGATATACACCAAACCATTTTTGGCAACTTTTTCCCCTTCGCGTGCATAATAATTCACATATCCTGCTGTTTCCGCATTCACAACCGTCTCATTTCTGATTGCGATACCACGAAAAATATTATTCGTCGCTAAGGAACCTTCCTTAACTTCATAACGAACAATATGTGTTGTCTGAAAATACATCACCACACAAATCATAACATAGATAAAAACAACGCCGAAAATCAGCATTCCGATATTCAGATTCAGAGGTTTTCTGTATTTTTTTATCTTTTTCTTCTTTTTTGCCAAAGCCGATAGCCTCCAAATTACTAATGAAAAGCCCCGGGTCGCATCCGAGGCTTTTCTTATGTTCAATATTTCATACTATATTCTTCTGTACCAAACCCCTATAAGGAAATAATAACCTTCTCCTTCAAGCTTTCGGACAATTCCTCTTTATCCAGAGATACGCTCAGAATAAAATCAACCTTCGACTCTGCGCTAATCTTCTCCAATCTTTCAACTGCTGTACTGATATCTGACTCTTCCAAACAAGCAATCTTCAAAAAGCTGTCAAAATACATCTGCTGTAAATCATGATCCTGCGAAATGATACCACAAACAAAACCGATAAATTCATCACAATTTTTGATATAACACTGAGAAACATCAATCAGACGTACCTTATTGTTCAGTTCATACATATGTTTTGTACTTTTGTCAAGATAAACGATATTTCCTGAAATTTCTTTGACTTCACTATTCACTTTATCCAATAATTGTTTCGTCTTGCCTTTTCCTTTTTTGCCTACAATCAGCTGAACCATTGGTAACCCTCCTAATGTATATTGATAAAAAATCTATCTGTTTCTATTATAGTTTATATAATGTCAAAAAACAACCTCTATTTGTTGATTTCATCCAACAAATCTATCATTTCAGGGTACAATACATCTCTGGATACCGATTGCAGAATGACTGAAATATACGGTGCTCCGTTAGCATCTCGGGATAGCAATAGCAAACAGTTTCCCGCCGCCTTGGTGGTTCCGGTCTTACCGCCAATCACCGAAACATTTGCAGGAGGATTGTAATCACCTCTCAGGAACAGATTGCTGTTGAGGAAGGAAATTTCCTTTTCCCCACCATTGCTGTCATGATAGGTTGTCTGATAGCTTGTCATATGAATGATTTCACTGAATTTCTCATACTGTATTGCTTCATTGAAAATCAGATACAAATCATAGGCTGTGGTATAATGTCCTTCCTCCGTCAGGCCATGCGGGTTCTTAAAATTCGTATTGGTCGCTCCCAGTCTGACTGCCTCATTATTCATCATTTCTATAAAACGCTCCACCGACCCACCAATGTTCTCAGCAATCAAAATAGCCACATCATTAGCCGAATACATCAATAAAATATGTAATGCCTGGTCCAAAGTCATGGTATCTCCGTTCTTCAAGCCGCACAGCTGAGCACCTGATTCCGTGATATTCACCGCATCAGAAGCTGTAAGTACCTGATCCAGCGTTCCATTTTCCAAAGCAACCAAAGCAGTCATTACCTTAGTCAGGCTGGCCGGATTAAGTCTTTCATGAGCGTTCTTGGCATACACAACTTCCCGTTTGTCAAGATCAAACAACACGGCAGCTGTTGCCTGAGACATGTCAACATTTTCATCATCTAAGATATTCTCCGAAACCACACACAAA